>JAUIBM010000456.1 GCA_030428345.1 Alphaproteobacteria bacterium
GGCTGTTACCTTCCTCGTTATCGCACTCATCGCGGCCGTCTTCGGCTTCGGCGGCGTCGCGTCCGCCTCGGCCGGGATCGCGCAGATCCTGTTCTTCGTCTTCCTCGCATTTCTCGTGATTTCCCTGGTGGCGGGCTTGCTCAGGCGAGCATCGTAGAATCCAGCGGAAGTTCTGATAAGAGGCGGTTCCCGTTGGGAGCCGCCTTTTTGTCGTCTGTAATGTCCTGAATCTCAGCGAGTAACATGCCCCGGAAATTGCCAACTGAAACCAGAGAAGCCGTCGCGCCGCTTCTTCTTCTTGCGCTGAAAAGCGCCGGAGTCGGCGTCGTGGTGAAATCAACGGACGATAACTATCTGTACGCATCCATGCTCCCTGAATATTTCCCGCAGCTTGAAGTGTCGGAAATGTCGGACGAGACTCTTTTTCCCGGTGACTGGTTTGAGCAGATGCGGGACGTGCAGCGCACGGTGCTGGCGACCGGAGAGGAGGGCGTCGTCGAATTGTCGCGCGCGAGCGCCAATCACTATCAGGTCTGTCATTGCACCATTCAGGCCTATGAAACGGTTCCGGGCAGCCCGGCAATTCTCATGACGTTCGTCGACCTGACCATGGAGCGAAAGCGCGAGGAGACGCTGAAAGCGCTGCTGCGCGAGTTGAGCCATCGCTCCAAGAACCTGCTTGCCATCGTCCAGAGCATCGCGAACCAGACCGCTCGAACCAGTACCGATCTGGAGCAGTTCGTAGTGAGCTTTCGCGGGAGGATCGCAGCCATGTCGTCGGCGCAAGATCTCGTCACGGATTCGAACTGGCGCGGAGCGATGCTGAAGGAATTGGCGGGGCGTCAATTGTCGAGATATGTGGAGCCGAGTGATCCGCGCGTTCTCATGGAGGGCGAAGACATCCTCCTGGAGCCGAACGCTGCAACCCATATCGGACTTGCCCTGCACGAACTTATCGCGAACGCCATCGCCTATGGCGCGCTTTCCAATCCGGACGGGAAGATTTCGCTGAACTTTGTCCCTCTTGATCCAGGCAAGTTCGAGATCCGCTGGGAAGAGGAAATAGGAGCCAGTTCCAACCCCGATGTTGAGCCGGACGGCGAGGTCGACGCCAGCTTTGGCAGCACCGTGCTGCAACGTGTGGTGCCTGCGGCCCTTGACGGAGAGGCCGAATACGAGATCGGCCCCGGTCACGTTCACTATCGCCTGGTGTTCGGCGTCTGATATTCTCCGCGAAACCCGTAGAGACACGTGTGCGTGGCGGCCCAAATCAAAGCCCGGTACTGGTGGTTAATCCAGTACCGGGCCAGTCCGGCATCGGGGGCGCCGGAGACTGCCATTTGGGTGATAGAGCGGGATGGCAGCCGTGTCAGAAACGCTTTTGCTCGCTGTTCGTTCCATGACCTCGGGCGACTTGGCGCTTAGTGCTTTTCGAGCCAGCTATCGATTTCGCGTTCCGCCTCGTCTTCGGCCTTGCCGTAGCGTTCCTGCAGCTTGCCGGCAAGCTTCTTGCGGTTGCCTTCGATGACGTCCAGATCGTCGCCAGTAAGCTTGCCCCACTGTTCCTGCACGCCGCCCTTGAATTGTTCCCAATTTCCTTCGATCCTGTTCCAGTTCATGACGTCTCCTTTCAGGTGTTGGTCGGCTTTATTGCCACCTTGGAGAGAACGCATGCCCGGTCTTCAGGTTCCCGAAATTTTCCTGACGTCGGTTATGTCTTTTTTAATTGCGGGGGTTTTGGCGCCTGTTATTCCTCAGGCATAATCGGATGTCGACATTGCCAAAAAAACTTCCAGCCTTCGTATTCGCGGTCGCGGCCGTAATCGGTCTGCTGTTGCCGATCGCCGCATACCATGCCGGTTCTCAAACGAACCATCTGCGGTTCGAGCGGATCGCCGACGAGGCTGTCGATCGTATCGCCATGCGCATCAACCAGCATATCTCGCTGCTGACCGCGACGCGCTCGCTGTTCGAGGCGCGCGGCGGAAATGTCAGCCACGAGGAGTTCGCCTCCTTCGTCCGCCACCTTAACATCAAGGAGGATTTCGACGGCATCCAGGGCATCGGCTATGCAGCCGTACTGGAACCCGGCAGCGACGCGCAGGTGCGGGAATCGCTTCAGCGCGATTACGGCGTCAACCGGATGCCCTTTCCACAGTCCAGCGAGGACCTGCGAACCGCGATCGTGATGCTGGAGCCGCCGGACGAGCGCAACAAGGCGGCGCTCGGCTTCGATATGTATTCGCAGGTGACGCGCCGCGCGGCGATGCGGGCCGCCAGAATGACGCGCGAGCGGCAGGCGTCGGGCATGGTCGAACTGCTGCAGGAGATCGACAATGACAAACGCCGCGGCTTCCTCGTCTATCTTCCCTATTTCGCCCGCCCTTCCGAGGGTAGCCAGGATGGCCTCGCGAATCCGACCGACCAGCAGGCCCAGGGTGATCACCTGCAAGGGTTCATCTTCGCGCCATTCCGAACCGGAGATCTGATCAAGGCGGCGCTTTCGGGCAGCCAGGAATTGCCGCTGCACATGAAGATTTATGACGGAAAGCCGGACGAGGGGCGCCTTCTGTACGAAAGTCCCGGCAGTTCCAGCGCCGCGCCCGAGGATGTCGTGCGGCGCTCGCTTGTTATTGCCGGACATGAATGGACCGTGCTGGCGACGCCGTCGAGCGGTTTCGAGGAAGGCTCGGAAAAGGGCATCGCCCTGTTGCTCGGAATGTGCTCGCTGTTGGTGGCCGGCGCGCTTGCCGCTTCGATCCGTTCCCAGATGAAGGCGCTGGAAGCCTCGCAGGAGGTGCTGCGCATTACCGAGTCGGCGGCGGCGCAGAAGGATTTCCTGCTGCAGGAAATGACCCACCGCATCAAGAACTCGATCGCCCGCGTTCTGGCGATGGCGCGGCAAACCGCGGCCCACGCCAACGACCTCGACGATTTCACGCAGTCTTTCACGAACCGGCTGCAGGCGATGGCGACTTCCCAGGATCTCCTGACCCAGGCGCATCATGGCAAGGCGGCGCTTTCCGACCTGGTGCATGGCGAATTGCGCCAGGTGTTCGGCGAGTCGTTCACCGGATTGAGCTATAGCGGGCCCACCCAGGAACTGGGCATGAGGACGACCCAGGCGCTTGCGCTGGTCTTTCACGAACTGGCCACCAACGCCCTGAAATACGCCAATCTGGATGAGGGCGGCGATATCGACGTGCGCTGGAACCGGGGAGCGGACGGCTCGCTGGTCATCGATTGGCGCGAGCGCGGATCGGTTGATCCAACGGCAATCCAGGGCACGGGCTTCGGCACGAAGCTCATCCGCTCGCTGATCGAGGGGGAATTGTCGGGCAGCCTGCAGCGCAACATGCAGCCCGAGGGACTGCGGATCCGGCTGATCATACCCGACCCCGCTGCCTGA
>JAUIBM010000457.1 GCA_030428345.1 Alphaproteobacteria bacterium
CGGCCCGGTCCGGGTGGGCGGCGTGATAGTCCTCGAGAAACAGCCGCCGCTCCTCCGGGCTGAAATGACAGACCTGGAAGATGGTCGGCAGGTGGCGGGCCGGCACGGGCGTCGGATACTGGTTGCTGGTCATCTGCGTGACGAAGCTGCGATGCTTGCCCAGCGCATCGGCCAACCTCTGCCGCGTGCCGGAGGGACGGCGGTCGATGATGTCGCCCAGCCGCGCCTTGTAGACCTTGATCAGGTCCTCGTTCTGCTCCCGCCGCACGGTCCTGGCCATGCCTCAGCCGCTCCCGGACAGATCGCAGCCGGATATGGCCGCCTTTACCTCGCCAATGCTCGACGAGGCGACGGAAAGGCTTCGCAGGCCCGCCCGAAGCAGGGCCGGGACGAGCAGCGGATCGCTGGCGGCGTCGCCGCAAAGGCTCACATCGCGCGCATTCGCAGCGCCATGGGCCGCGACCCGCGCGATCAGCGCCAGCACCGACGGGTCGTCGGCGCGGGCGATCTGCGAGAGCCGCCAATTGTCGCGCGAGGCGGCAAGCACATATTGCGTGAGGTCGTTCGACCCGATGGAAAAGAACGCCGCGCGGGAGAACCGCTCCGGGGTCACGGCGACCGAGGGAACCTCCACCATGATCCCGATCGGCGGCATGGCGTGGGCGATCCCCTCACCTTCAAGGGATTTCGCCGCCTCGGCGAAGATCGCGAGGGACTGGTCGATTTCGGCGGGCACGGAAACCATGGGCAACATCACCCGCAGATTGCCGCGCGGGGCGGCGCGCAGCAAGGCCCGCACCTGAACCATGAACACGTCCGGGCGCGCAAGGCAGAGCCGGATGCCGCGCACGCCGAGAAAAGGGTTGGCTTCCTCCTGCGTGAAGCCGGGAACCGGCTTGTCGCCGCCGGCGTCCACGGTGCGGATGGTCACCGGCCGGCCCTGCGCCCAGTCCAGCACCCGCGCATAGGCCGCATACTGTTTCTCCTCGTCGGGCAGGCCGTCGCCGAACAGGAATTCGGTGCGCATCAGCCCCACCCCGTCGACATGCCCGACGGCGATGGCGTCTACCTCGCCCGGATCGGCGATGTTGACCATTACCTTCACCGCAACGCCGTCGCGCGTCGCGGCCTGCCGTCTTGCATGGGTCTGCGCGGCCTGCCTGCCCTTGAGATAGCCGAGGCGGGCCGCCTCGAACGCCGCGCGCTCGCTGGCGTCGGGGTCGATGGCAATCTCGCCCTTCACCCCGTCGAGCAGGACCATGTCGCCGGATGCGAGCGTGTTGTCGCCAATCCCCACGACCGCGGGAACCGCGCGCCAGCATCGCCACATGGCCGGTCGCGCTGCCCTGTTCGAGCGCGATGCCGCCATCGGTCCAGTCATGCGCGAGGAAGACGCTCGGCAGGATGTCGCGGCCGACATAGATCGCGCCGGCCGGCAGGTCCTGCGCTCCGGCCCCGGTCAGCGAGGCGAGCACCCGGTCGCGAATGTCGGCGAGATCGGCGGAACGGGCGCGAAAATACTCGTCGTCCGACGCCAGATAGCCGTCGATCTCGGCGTCCAGCACCTGCGACCAGGCCTGCGCGGCGGAAAGCCCGGCTTCGATGCGGGCTGCGGCGGCCGTGCGGAAGCTGTCATCCTCGAGCATGGCGAGCTGGAATTCCATGATGTCCGCGGCATCGCCCGAGGCGCGCTCCATGAGCGTTGCGGTCTGCGCAACCGAGGCCTCGATGGCGGCCTCGAGCGCCCGCGCCTCCTCGCCCGGGGAAAGAGCGCTCGCCACACCATGCGCCGGCGCGGCCGCCGGGCGCCAGACGGGCCCGGCGGCATAGCCTGCGCTGGCCGGCAGCCCCTTCAACCTAGGAAGCGGCGGCATTGCCCGCGCCCTCGTCAAAATCGCGTTCCACAAGGCTCTTCAGGGCATTCACCGCGTCGTCGGCCTGCTCGCCCGTGGCGCGGATATGCAGCAATGTCCCGGCGGGCGCCTTGAGCGCCATGATCTTGACGATGCCCTTGGCGTCGACCCACGGACCATCGCCGCTGATCGCCACCATGATCTCGCAAGGAAAGGTCTTGGCGAGCTTGGTGAACTTCACCGACGGGCGCGCGTGCAATCCCACCGAATGGGTGATCTCGACCTGCGTCGCGGCTGCCGGGTTTGCGGCCATGTCATTCTCCAAACTCACAGGGGCGACAGTTCTTCAGCCGTCGCCACGACTTCCTCGAGCGACGAACCGCCGGATGCTTCCGTCGCCGCCATGACCGCGCCCTCGACAATGGGAGCGTTGCAAATGCGGATGCGATCCATACGCGGTTCGCCGATCATCTCAATCGCCATCTCCGAATTGGTCTCCGCGCCGCCCAGATCGACCAGAACGGCTACGCCGGAGGGCGACCATGCCTGTTCGATCGCCCCGACGATCGCCTCCACGCTGGTTCCCAGTCCGCCGGCCGGGTCGCCACCGCACCAGGCGAGCGGCACTTCGTCGCCGACCATCTGGCGCACCATGTCCGCCGCTCCCTGCGCCACCAGCGGCGAATGCGAGACGATCACGATGCCGACATTGGCTTTGCTGGCGTTCATGCCCTGCCCTCCGCCCAATCGGCGACCACTCCGGTGAGAATGACGCAGGAGCGCGAGCCGGGATCCATGTGCCCGATCGAGCGGTCCCCCAGGAACGAGGCGCGGCCGCGCGTCGCCTTCAGCGGAACCGTCGCTTCGGCGGCGGCCGCGGCGACATCGGCGAGTTCGCGCGGGGACTTGCCTCCGGCAAGCGCCTCCGAGAGCGGATAGAGCACGTCCAGCATGGTCTTCTGTCCCCTTTCGGACTTGCCGCGCGCGGCAACGGAATCGACCGCCTTGGCAAAGGCGCCGGCGAAGGAATTGGCGTCGATCTCCTTGCCAAGCGTCATCAGGAAGGTGCCGAAAAGCGGGCCGGATGCGCCGCCCACCGTCATGACCAGTTTCATGCCGGCGGCCTTCAACGCCTCGCCGAGGGGCTTGGCCGAGATCGCGCCGGCATCGGCGGCAAGCGCCTCGAAGCCGCGCTTCATGTTGAGGCCGTGATCGGCGTCGCCGATCGCGCTGTCGAGCGCCGTCAGTTCCTCCGCATGCGCCACCATCGCCGAGCGCGCCGCTTCGATCAGTTCGGCGATCCGATCGCCGTCGATTTGTCCTTCAGCCGTCATTTGGCGCTGCGCCTCCACCTCAATATATCCTGTCGCCGCCGGCATCGAAGAACAGCGGCGAGACGAGTTCCACGCGAACCGGCTCGCCGTTCTCGAACGGCGAATCGGGTTCTGAAAGCGAAATGATCCTGCGGCCCGAGGACGTGATCAACAGCGTCTCGTACATCCTCGGCCTGGCCGCTGGCGAATCTGAGTACCAGGTGGACGACATCGAC
>JAUIBM010000458.1 GCA_030428345.1 Alphaproteobacteria bacterium
CGCGCCTCGGCCAGGATTGCGTCCAGAAGTGCCGAACCGACACCCTGGCCCCGCGCCTCCTGGGCCACGCAGATGCCGTCCATCAGCAAGACGCCCGGCGCAAGGTCGCGCTCCAGCAATGACAGGAACACCCCGCGCCAGAGCGCGCCGACCCAGCCGTAGGCATGCGCCAGACCGCGCAGGGACCCGCCCGTGAGGCTGCCCGAGGCGGTCTTGAACCCTGCCAGCCCCAGCAAAGTCCCGTCCGGTGCCAGCGCCGACAGCGCGAAGCCACCGTCGAGATTGGCCTCAAAAAACGCAATTGCGCGGTCTTCAGGCCTCATGACGCGGCCCAGCTTGGCGCCGAAGGCCTGCCAGCTGCCGCCCAGCTTTTTCCACTGCGCGGGGCTTGCCATCAGGATGCCGGAGACGGCCTCGGGGAAGAAGGTGGTCGGCGCCTTGGTGAAGATCGCTATGGTGTAGTCGTCGATCTTTTCCCACGAGGCGAGCACGGCCGCGCGGGCGCGGGCTGAAGGCGCGGAGGCGGAATCGTATTGCGGGACGCCTTCCTTGAAGAAGCGCTCCAGATTGAAGACCACAGCGTCTGCATTGAACGGGCTGCCGTCATGAAATTTTACGTCCTTGCGGAGCTTGAAAATCCACTTGTTGGTGTCGGTGGGATCGATCGAATAGGACTCGGCGAGCCAGGGGATGATGCCGGGCGGCTGGTCGGTCACGCGAAGATCCCACATGACAAGCGGTTCGAAAGCCGGATAGCCTGCGAAACGGACGCCCTCAAGGCCCTGGGTAGGGGCGCCGGTCGTCGTTGGCACGTCGCCGGCGGTCATCGCGACGCGCAGCACGCCCTGCGCATGCGCCATGCTCGCAGCCAGGCCTGTGGCCGAGGCCATCGCCAGGCCCAGCGCCAGAATGCTGGCGCGAAACCCGATGCCCGTAGAAAGTCGCATATGGACACTCCTTCTGATTTTGGTCATATTCAAACCGTTCTCACATATGCAAGCGATATGCCATTATCTGCATCTGATTGTGGGAGCGCTGTCAAATGACTGATAAAAATCAGAATTTTCATAGGAAAGGGTTGGGCGATGCGGATTTCAGGCAATGATGTGTTGATTGTGGTTGATGTTCAAAATGACTTCGTGAGCGGCAGCATGGCTATTCCCGGTGCTCAAGAAATCATCATGCCCATCAATTCGGCGGCGAAAAAATTCGACCATGTCGTGGTCGTGACCGACTGGCATCCGAAGGACCATGTATCGTTCGCCAGCGCCCATCCGGGAGCGAATGAGCGCGACGTCGTGCAGGTGTCCTATGGCGAGCAATCCGTCTTCGCCGACCATTGCGTCCAGGGCACGCATGGCGCCGAACTCGCGCCCGGCCTGGAATTGACCAAGGCGGAGATGATCTTTCGCAAGGGCTATCGGCGCGAGGTCGATTCCTACGGGGCGTTTCTGGAAAACGACAAGAAGACCGTGACCGGTCTCGGCCCCTATCTGAAGGCGCGCGGGCTCGAGCGGGTGTTCTGCGCAGGTCTCGCCCGGTATGGCTGCGTCATGCAATCGGCGCTTGGCGCGGCGGGCGAGGGGTTTGAGGTCTTCATCCTGCACGACGCCAGCGCCGGGGACAGGAATGTCGAGGAAAACAACAGGATTGTCGCGCAGGCGGGAATCGGCTGGCTCAACACGTTCGACCTGGTCGGAGCGGACGAGGCCTGAGCCGCCAGACCCGACGCCGGAACTGTTCTTCCGCCGATCCGGCGCCGCCAGCGCGGGAACCGGCGATCCGGTTCGCACCGCCCGCCTGCCGCACCGCTCCAACCGGCGCGCCCTTCCTCGCAGAGTCATGAAGCAATGAACGAAATGCCATCAGAGCCGCCCGCTGCCGGGGAGCCCGTCCGAGCGGAAGCGGAGCCGCCCGCCCGCACGCCTGCGGCGATATGGATCCTGATGCAGCGGCATCATCGTGCCGGTGCTGCCGATCTACGGCCAGACATTTTCCTCATCGGCCACGCTTGTCGGCATGCTGATCACCGTCTTCGGGGTGGCGCGGCTGACGGCCAATTTTCCCTCAGGCCTGGTCTATGGCCGGTTCGGCGCGCGTAACCTGATGATCGCCGGCAATATGCTGCTGCTCCTCGGCGCGGTGGGCGCCGCACTTGCCACCAGCATGGCCTTCCTTCTCGCCTGCCGTGTAATGCAGGGGGTGGGTTCCGGCGTCTTCCTCACCACGGCGGGCGTCGTCATCGCAAACCAGTCAAGGCCGGGAACGCGAGGCCGCCTCCTGGCCATGTACCAGACGGCGATCTTCCTCGGGGCGGCAATTGGACCGGTCGTCGGCGGCTATATTGCCGCCGCCTTCGGACTGACGGGTCCCTTCTGGGCCTATGCGATCATATCGGCGTGTGCGGTCGCCGTGTCGGCCGGCTTCAGGCAGCCGCAGGACCGCCATGGCGAAAATGCCGCAAAGGCCACGCTCGCCTCGGGTCTCGGCATCCTGATCGCGGATGTGCGTTTTGCCGCCAATCTGGCGATGGCCTTCGCCTCGGGATTCTCGCGAACCGCGGCGCTCTGGCAATCGATCCCGCTGCTGGCCGCATCGCGCCACGGCATGGGCTATGACCTGATCGGTCTGGCGGTAACGGTGACGGCGCTCGCGAATGTCGTGGTCCTGCCGCTGGCGGGGCGTCTGACCGACCGCTACGGCTCCCGAATACTCCCGCCGTTCTCAGCGGCGCTGTTCGCCGCGGCGCTGCTGCTGATCGCCTTCAGCCCCGGCCAGTTCGGCTTCTGGGCGGGTGTCGCCCTGGCCGGCGTCGCCGGCGGCCTCAACGGTCCTTCGCTGGCCGCTGCGCTGGTGGAAATGAGTCCCGGACGCCTGATCGGACCTGCGATGGGCGCCCAGCGCACCGCTTCCGATCTCGGATTCGTGACGGGACCGGTTGTTGTCGGGCTGATCGCCGACCTGACGCGGTTTGGCCAGGTCGGTGGGCTTGTCGCTACCGCCAGCCTGCTGGTTCTTGCGGGGCTGATCTGGATCGCGGCGACCCGCCGGATCCAGTCGCGCGCCCCATAGCGACGCGCCGCGGGGGGCGGCGCGTCGAAGATGCGTCTTTCCCGGTTCAGAACATCGGCGGGAAGCCGCGCCCGCCGCGCTCCAGGGTCAACCAACGCGTTTCGGTGAAGGTTTCCATCGACCAGCGTCCGCCATGCTTGCCGGAGCCCGACGCCTTGAAGCCGCCGAACGGCACATGCGGCTCGTCGTTCACCGGCGAGCAATTCACATGGCAATTGCCGGTATCGAGCCGGGCGGCGATGGCCATGCCGCGCGCCTCGTCCTCGGTCATGATGCCGGCGGTCAGGCCGTATTCGCTGTCATTGGCAAGGCGAACCGCGTCGT
>JAUIBM010000459.1 GCA_030428345.1 Alphaproteobacteria bacterium
CTTCACCCAGACCGTGTCGCTCTCATGTTCCTGGTACTCGACCTCGGCCTCGGCCAGCGCGGTTCGCTCCACCACCGACCACATCACCGGCTTGGATCCGCGATAGAGCTGGTCGGACATGGCGAATTTCAGCAATTCGCCGGCGATGCGGGCCTCGGCGTGGAAATTCATCGTGGTGTAGGGATTGTCGAAATCGCCCTCGATGCCGAGCCGCTTGAATTCGCCCGACTGCACCTCGATCCAGTGCTGGGCGAATTCGCGGCATTCCTGCCGGAACTCGTTGACCGGAACCTCGTCCTTGTTCTTGCCGGCGGCGCGGTACTTCTCCTCGATCTTCCACTCGATCGGCAGGCCGTGGCAGTCCCAGCCCGGCACGTAGTTCGAGTCATAGCCGCGCATCTGGAACGAGCGGGTGATGACGTCCTTCAGGATCTTGTTGAGCGCGTGGCCGATATGGATGTTGCCATTGGCGTAGGGCGGGCCGTCATGCAGCACATATTTGGGCCGGCCCTGCGCCTCCTCGCGCAGCTTGCGGTACAGGCCGATCTCCTGCCAGCGCGCCACGATCTCCGGCTCCTTCTGGGGAAGTCCGGCGCGCATGGGGAATTCGGTCCTGGGCAGATAGAGCGTCTCGCTCCAGTCGCGCTCGCTGGCGACTTTCGTCTCGGTGCTATCGGTCATCGGTCTCGCGGTTGGTGCCCGCCCCTGGCGGCGGGGGACTGGTCGTCCTGTTTGGCTTGGGAAGCCGCAATGCAAATTGGGCCATGGATGCGAATTGAGGTCGCGGCGACGCGTTGCGCTCGCGCTGGAAATCCCGGCCTTCGCGCCCTCACGAACGGGCGGAAGCCGGGCGGCTAATTCGCGGGGCGCACCGGGCGCATCTGTGCCGGTCGATGTTCATGGCGCGTCTTCTATCAGCAAGCCATTACCGAATAAAGAATCTTTGTGGCCCGCTTAATGGCCCGCTTCCGAGGGACGCGGGCCTGGCCGCTCGCTCAGGCGGCGAGGATCGCCCGGGCCTCGGCCTCGTCGCGGCGCATCTGCGCCACGAGCGCCTCGGCGCTTTCGAATTTCAGCTCCGGGCGCAGCCAGGCGCACAGCGCAACGTCGATCGTCTGGCCGTACAGATCGCCGGAAAAGTCGAACAGGAAGGATTCCAGCAGCGCCTCGCCATTGTCGAAGGTCGGGCGACGGCCATAGCTGGCGACGCCGTCTCGCCATGCGCCATCGGCAAGGCGCACCCGCACCGCATAGATGCCGTGGCGCAGTTCGGTTTCGCCCGGCAGGGCCAGGTTGGCGGTGGGAAAGCCAAGCGTGCGGCCCAGCTTCTGGCCGGCGATCACCGTGCCTGCGACCTGAAAGGGACGGCCGAGCAGCGCATTGGCCTGCGCCACATCGCCTTGCGCCAGCGCCTGGCGAATGCGGGTGGAGGAGATGATCTCGCCCGTCTCGTCGCGCACCGGCTCGACCGAGATGACCTCGATGCCGATCCTCGCGCCATGCTCGCGCAGGAATTGCGGCGTGCCCTGCCGGCCCTTGCCGAAATGGAAATCCTCGCCGGAAACGACGACGCAAGCGCCAAGGCGCGTAGCCAGATAATCCTCGACAAAGGCCTCCGCCGAGAGCCGGGCGAATTCGGCGCCGAAAGGCTGCGAGACGACCGCGTCGAACCCCAATTGCCGCAACAATTCCACCTTGCGCTCGGGAGGAGTCAGGCGGAACACCGGCTCGGAAGGCTTGAAGAAGGTGCGCGGATGCGGCTCGAAGGTCAACGCCAGCGCCGGGCATCCCCGCTCCTGCGCCCTGCCGAGCGCGGCGTCCAGCACGGCGCGGTGGCCACGATGCACGCCGTCGAAATTGCCGATGGCCACCGCCCCGCCGCGCAGCGAAGCGTCCATCCGCGCCGGGTCGTCGAGCGAGGCGAAGGGCCGGGGATCGGGCAAGCCGTTCACCATGTCAGCCGAGGAATCCAGGCGACGGGCGCCGCCTGATGATGCGCCAGGAAATCGATCAGGCGGCCCGGATCGGGCGCATCGGCCTCGCCATATTCGCTGGCGTGGATGCCCGAGGAGACGAAGAGCAGATCGAGGCCGAAGCCGGCCGCCCCCGCGACATCGGTCGGCATGCCGTCGCCGATGGCCAGCACGCGCCGCTTGTCGATGTCGCGGCCGGCGATCTGCGAAAGCTTGGCGAAGGCGCGCTCATAGATAATGCGATGCGGCTTGCCGACGACATGGCTCACCCCGCCCATGGCGCGATAGTCGCGCGCCAGCGCCCCGGCGCACCACAACAGCTGATCGCCCATCTCGACCACGATGTCGGGATTGGCGCAGATGAATGGCAATTGCCGCGCGGCGAGCGCGGTCAACAGCGGCTGGTAATCCTGCGGGGTCTCGGTGCGGTCGTCGCGCAGGCCGGTGCACACGACGCTGTCGGCGTCCTCGAGCTCGGCGAATTCGACCGCCAGCCCCTCGAACAGGTTCTTGTCGCGTTCCGGGCCGATGTAATAGACCTTGCGGGCGATCTCGGAGATCAGCGCCCGCGTGACGTCGCCGGAGGTGACGACCGCGTCGAACACGCCCTCCTTCGGGACGCCGAGCTTTTCCAGTTGCTTCAGCACCGGGCCATAAGGGCGCGGCGCATTGGTGATCATCACGACATGGCCGCCGCCCTTGCGGAAGGCGCTCAACGCCTCGATCGCGCCCGGCCAGGCGGCGACGCCATTGTGCAGCACGCCCCACACATCGCACAGGATCGCGTCATATCGCCCGGCAATCGCGCCAAGGCCGGAAATCTGTTGTGAGAGGGGCATTGCTCGCCGATCCGCCGGATGAAACCTCGCGCCTTTTCCCAAAGCCCGGCAGGCCGGTCAAGCGCCGTCATCGCCGCCGCCTTGCAATCATTGCCGCTAAGGCACGTCGCGAAACCCACGCATTTTCGCGCGATGACTGTCCGCCGGGCCTTTTCCCCGGACCGGTTTTTGGCGATAGTAAGGGCCAACAGAAATCGACGCGCGCCCGCGAGCCGGCAGCAAGGCGGGATTTGGCGCGCCCGAACTCCCGGAGCATCATGGCGTTTTTCACCGCTCTCGCGCTATTGGCCGCAATGGGCGCGGCCGCGCTGGCCTGGTTTGCCGGCGCCCGCGACATCGCGGGCATCGGCCCCATCTCGCCCGAGGCGATCGCCCTTGCCGGAACCCTCGCCTTCCTGGTGGTCTTCGCCATCGGCGCGATCATCGCCAATCGGCGCATCCATGCGCGGCTGGCGCAATTGCGTGAGGATGCGCGCGAATTCGAGAGCGCGATCTCGGCCCGCCTTTCCGAGACCGAGCGCCGCCTCGACAAGATGGGCGGCCAGGCCAGCGGGCCGGCCGCCGGAACCGCGGCGCGCT
>JAUIBM010000460.1 GCA_030428345.1 Alphaproteobacteria bacterium
CGCCCTGGGAAACGACGTCAGCCCCCGCGCCAAGGCGCGCCAGCGTTGCAATGACCGCCTGGTTGGAATTGGCCTTGAGAGCGTAGCAGACAAGCGCGTCTATGTCGGAAAACACATCGGCAAAAACGCGGTAGTGGCGTTCCAGCGTGGCGGTCGAATAGCAATAGAACGGTGTGCCGACTGTCGCCGCGACAAGCGGCAATGGCACGTCCTCGGCGTGGAGGACGCCGTCCCTGTAGTGGAAATGGTTCATGGGTGGGTCGTCCTGGGCGGACCGGGATTATCGCAGCAGCGGGTCGAGAATGAATTGCCTGTCGGGGACCTCGTTCGGCCTGCCCTCAACCACCGCGCCCTGCTCGTCGGTCGAAAGGACGCTGGCATAGGGCGGCGCCTCGGGTGCGCCCCGGCGGCCGCAACCGGACACCGACGCAAGCAATGCGGCGGCGAAGATCAGCGTCAAAGCGCGAGCGGGGCGACTGGATTGCAGCATGATGAAAATAGACCCTGCCAAGAAAGCTCCGAACGTCCGATGCCCTGGACCGGTTCAGGTTATTCGACATAGGCGGGCGAAAGTCAAACTGCTTCGTCGCTCCCCTGCGCGGACAGGCGCTCGCGCCATGCTTGCGCCTGGGCGCGCACATTGTCGGGCGCGGTTCCGCCAAAGCTCGAACGGCTGGCGACCGATTTTTCCACCGAAAGGACGCCAAAGGCTTCCTGCGTGATGCGCGGATCGACCGATTGCAGTTCCGCCAGGGTCAGTTCCTCCAGCCCGCAATCCTTTTCCTCGGCAATGGCGACGGCCCGCCCGGTGACATGGTGCGCCTCGCGGAACGGCATGCCGATCTCGCGAACCAGCCAATCGGCGAGATCGGTGGCGATGGAAAAGCCGGCCCCGGCGGCAGCCTGCATGGATTCTTCGTTGATCGTCATGTCGGCGATCATGCCGGTCATGGCGAGAATGGCCAGTTCGAGGCTCTCGGCGGCGTCGAACACGGCTTCCTTGTCTTCCTGCATGTCCTTGGAATAGGTCAGCGCCAGCCCCTTCATCACCGTGAGCAGGGCGATCAGCGCGCCATTGATCCGCCCGGTCTTGGCGCGCACCAGCTCGGCGGCGTCGGGATTGCGCTTCTGCGGCATGATCGAGGAGCCCGTGGAGAAACGGTCCGACAGGCGGATGAAGCTGAACTGCGGCGTCGACCAGAGCACGATCTCTTCGGCCAGACGGGAAAGATGGGTGGCGCAGATCGACGTCGCCGCCAGGAATTCCAGCGCGAAATCGCGGTCGGAGACGGAATCGAGCGAATTGCGGGTGGGCTCCCGGAATCCAAGCGCCGCCGCCGTGGCGTGGCGGTCGATCGGGAAGGAGGTGCCGGCGAGCGCGGCCGCGCCGAGCGGGCATTCGTCCATGCGGCGGATGGCGTCGGCGAATCGCGAGCGGTCGCGGGCGAACATCTCCACATAGGCCATGCAATGATGGCCGAAGGTAACCGGCTGGGCGGTCTGCAGATGGGTGAATCCGGGCATTACCGTGCCGGCATGGCTTTCGGCCTTCTGCAGAAAGGCTTCCATGAGATCGCGAAGCTGGGCGTGGGTCTTCTGCGCGGTCTTCTTGACCCAGAGGCGAAAGTCGACGGCAACCTGATCGTTGCGCGAGCGCGCCGTATGCAAGCGCCCCGCAGCCGGGCCGATCAGTTCGGCGAGCCGGGACTCGACATTCATGTGAATGTCCTCGAGCCTGGCCGAGTAGGCGAATTCGCCGCGTTCCATCTCTGACAAAATCGTGTCTAGACCTTCCGTGATGCTTTGCGCATCAGAAGGCGAAATGATGCCTTGGGCAGCGAGCATGGCGGCGTGTGCCTTGGAGCCCGCAATGTCCTCGGCATACAATTTCTTGTCGAAATCGATGGAAGCGTTGATGGCTTCCATGATCGCGTCGGGACCGGAGGCAAATCGGCCGCCCCACATCTTGTTGCCGGAACCGCCGTCGCTCATTTTTTCCTCCCGGAGGTAAGCATGCAAGCCAGCGCCAGAAAAACCGTGGTCCTCGCATCGGCGATCGTCGCCGTCCTGGCCATCGTCGCCGGGATATACGGGATCGGACAATGGTCTGGCAATGCGGGGCTTGCGAATGCCTGCCCCGACACCGCTGCAAGGGTCGCGGTGCTGAAGGGCGCCAATGTCGGTGAGGTCGCCGCGTTCGCCCTGGAAGACCAGCCCGTGGCGATCGGCGACGTCGCCTTTTCGGATGGCCAGGGCGCCGAGCGCAAGCTTGCCGACTGGAAGGGGCGCACCGTCCTTCTCAATTTGTGGGCGACTTGGTGCGTGCCGTGCCGCGAGGAAATGCCGGCCCTGAAGGAATTGCAGCAGGCGCTGGGCGGGCCGAAATTCGAGGTCGTGGCCGTTAGCATCGACATCGGCGACGATTCGAAGCCGCGCAAATTCTATGCCGACAACGATCTGGCCGGGCTGGCCTTCCATCACGACGGCAGCCTGGCCGTTTTCAACGCGCTGAAGAAGAAGGGCCTGGCCTTCGGCCTTCCGACATCCCTGCTCATCGATGGCGACGGCTGCGTCATGGGCAAGGTCGCAGGACCGGCCGAATGGGCCAGCGCGGACGCAAAGAACCTGATCGAGAAGGCGATCGGGGGCGCCCCATAGCGCTGGCGCGCTATCGAAGCCTATCGCTTCCGGCCGGCGGCGGCCTGATCCGACGCGTTGCGGATGTAGAGCGTCTTGTCGACACTGGCGACGATCTCGCCCTCCGAATCGCGCACGTCGACCGGCCACACCGGAAGATATCTGTCTCCGGGTTTGGCCGTATTGGCGCGGACCGCGTCGAGCATTTCGTCCGTGAGGCGGAATTTCGCCAGCAGGGTTCCCGTTCCCGGGCGAATGAAATTGATCGCCGCGGCCCGGTCCCAGATCACATAGTCCCGTCCCAATATGCCGCTCAGCATAAGCACGTAGAACGGATCGGTCATGGAGAAGATCGAGCCGCCGAAATGCGTGCCGACATAGTTCATGTTGAAGCGGCCGTGGCGCAGTTCGACGTCGACCGCCCTGAAGTCCGGCGAGATGTGCTTGACGCGGATCCCGGCGAACAAATAGGGCGGCCAAAGGCGCATCGCCCGGCGCAGATGGGAAGCCTTCATGCGGGAAAGCCTATCGCGTGGGGACGGGCGCATCGCCCCGGTAATCATAGAAACCGCGGCCGGACTTGCGCCCGAGCCAGCCGGCCTCGACATATTTCACCAGCAGCGGGCAGGGCCGGTATTTCGAGTCGGCAAGACCGTCATGCAGCACCTGCATGATCGAAAGGCAGGTGTCGAGGCCGATGAAATCGGCGAGTTGGAGCGGGCCCATCGGATGGTTTGCGCCGAGCC
>JAUIBM010000461.1 GCA_030428345.1 Alphaproteobacteria bacterium
TCGGCTTCTCGCCGGTATAGAACTCGATGATCTTGGGCACATAGGTATAGACGGCCTTGTCGTCGGCGATGCCCGTCCCCGGCGCGTTGACCAGGGTGACATTGCCGGCGCGATAGGCCGAGAACAGGCCGGGGACGCCGAGCGTGGAATCGCGCCGGAAAGTGAGCGGGTCGAGAAACGCATCGTCCACCCGGCGATAGATCACATCGACGCGCTTGGGCTTCTGGGTCGTGCGCATGTAGACGAAGCCGTCATCGACGAACAAATCGCTGCCCTGCACCAGTTCCACGCCCATTTCGTCGGCAAGGAAGGAGTGCTCGAAGAACGCCGAATTGTAGATGCCCGGCGTCAGCACCGCGATTGTCGGATCGCCGGAGCAGGCGGGCGGCGCGACCGCCTGCAGGGTGCGGCGCAGATTTTCCGGATAGTCCTCCACCGGGGCGACCCGGCATTGGCCGAAAAGTTCCGGCACGAGGCGCATCATCGCCTCGCGGTCCTCGATCATGTAGGAAACGCCGGACGGCGTGCGCAGATTGTCCTCAAGCACGAAGAACTCGTTGGCGTCGACGCGAACCAGATCGACGCCGATGATGTGGGAGTACACGCCCTTGGCGGGATCGTGTCCCATCATCTCCTGGCAGAAGGCCTCGTTCTCGAACAGGAGATGTCCGGGAATGCGACCGGCCCGCACGATTTCCTGGCGGTGATAAATGTCGTTGAGGAAGGCGTTCATCGCCCGAACGCGCTGCTCAATCCCCTTTTCGAGCTTGCGCCACTCGGCGGCGGCGATCACGCGAGGGATGATGTCGAACGGGATCAGCCGCTCGGTGGAATTGTTCGAACCGTAAACGGCAAAGGTAATTCCGAGCCGGCGGAAGATCGCCTCGGCGTCCCTCGCCTTCTGCGCCAGACCGCCCTTGGGCTGGGCCTGAAGCCACTCTCCGATTACCCGATACGGCTCGCGGACCGTACCATCGGCAGTAAGCATTTCATCAAAAAAGCGATCGGAAATCGTATCGTACAAATGAAACCCCTGCCGGCGAAAATTGTGAGCCTTGTTCGATCGCCGCGCGTTGAAAGAAGCCTAACACCGGGTCAAACGGCCGGACAATAGAAAACGTTGCATAAAAAATAAGCAGCCGCTCAAATGGGCTCCGCTACGTCACCCCGCTTTCCTCCGGAGGCCAAATGCTGCAAGATTGGCGCTGAACTGCACCCTGAAACGCGGACAAGGCCTCTCACATGAACCGATGCTTCAAGATCATCCTTGCTATCGCAATGACTTCCTGCGTCGCGGTCGCGCCCGCTCATGCTCGGCCCGACACGCGCACCATGACCTGCCAGCAGGCCGTCGCAATCATCAAGCAATACAAGTCGATCGTGCTTTCGACCGGCCGCTTCACCTATGACCGCTACGTCGCCCAGCAGGGTTTCTGCGGTCCGACACAGCAGACGACGCTTGCGGTGGCCCCGACGATCGACAATCCGCGCTGCCGCATCGGCTATCGCTGCACCGAGATGATCGACACCGGCCGCTGAACGTCAAACGGCGCCAGCAACGCGAGCGCCGTCATTGAACCGCGGGCGGCGTTCACCATTTGAATTGTGTCGGAAAATACCTTGCGACACGATGGAGAACAGCGATGAAGCGTGCACTCACCCCTCTGGTTCTGGCCGCCGTGCTGGCGGCGGCAGCCGGGCCGGCTTCGGCCGCCGGCAGGCCGGACACCCGCGCGATGACCTGCCAGGGCGCGCAGGCCTTTGTGCGCCAGCACGGGGCCGTTGTCATGACGACGGGCCGCTACACCTATGACCGCATCGTCAGCGGCCAGGGCTATTGCGGCGGCGACGAGGAAACGGCTTTGAAGATCGCGCCGACCCGCGATAATCCGAAATGCCGCGTCGGCTATTACTGCCGCGCACGCATCATTGACGAGCCGTTTCCACGCATGCCGTTCAACCGGTAGGTGCCGATGACCCACGCAATCCCTGGCAGGCGGCTCGCGCTGATCTGCCTGGCCGCCTTTCTGAGTGCATCCAGTCTCGCGGCCGAGCGGGCGTGGGCCGAAACCAATGTAGCCAGGCCCGCTCCGGAAGCGGAATCCGGCCTGCAGGCGAAGAAGCTGGTTCGCGCCAGCAAATACATGGCCGTAACCGCCCATCCCCGCGCCAGCGAGGCGGCGCAGGCCGTTCTCGCCAAGGGCGGCAGCGCCATCGACGCCATGATCGCGGCGCAACTGGTGCTCGGACTGGTGGAGCCGCAATCCTCCGGGCTCGGCGGCGGCGCGTTCCTGGTCTATTACGACGCCGCGCAGGGCAAGGTGACGACCCTCGACGGGCGCGAAACGGCGCCCGCGGAAGCGACGCCGGAACTGTTTCTCACCGCCGACGGCAAGCCGATGAAATTCTTCGACGCGGTGGTCGGCGGGCGGTCCGTCGGCACGCCGGGAACGGTGGCGCTGCTGGCCGAGGCGCATCGCCGCTACGGCAAGCTGCCCTGGGCGAGCCTCTTCGAGCCGGCGATCGCGCTGGCGGAAAAGGGCTTCGAGGTTTCCCCCAGGCTGAGCGTTCTGATCCAGGAATCGGCGGAGAGCCTGTTCAGGCATGAGGCAAGCGCTGCATATTTCTTGAGCGAGGAAGGGGTGCCGCTGTTCGAGGGCACGATCCTGCAGAACCCGGCCTATGCCGAGACGCTGCGCCAGATCGCCGCCAATGGCGAGAAGGCGTTCTATGAAGGGCCGATCGCCAAGGACATTGTCGACGCGGTGCGCAACGACGCCGCCAACCCCGGGCGGCTGTCGCTGTCCGACCTGGCGTCCTACCGGGTCAGGGAGCGCGAGGCGGCCTGCGTCGACTGGCTGCAGCTCACGGTCTGCGGCATGGGCCCCCCCTCCTCCGGCATGATCACGATCGGGCAGATCCTGAAATTGAGCGAGCCGCATGGCCTGGCGGCGCTCGGCCCGGACAATCCGCAGAGCTGGCGGATCATCGGCGATGCCACGCGCCTCGCCTTCGCCGACCGCGAGGCCTATCTCGCCGATCCCGATTTCGTGCGGATTCCCAAGGGCATGCTGAACAAGGACTATCTCGCCGTCCGCTCTCAACTGCTGTCGACGACGAACGCCCTGCCCGACGAGGCGGTGAAGGCGGGTGAGCCACCGAGCGATCACGCGCTCGCGCCGGTCACCGGAGAGACGATCGAATTCCCTTCGACCAGCCATCTGTCGATCGTCGACGCCGAGGGCAATGCCGTTGCGCTGACGACAACCATCGAGAACGGCTTCGGCTCGCGCCTCTTCGTGCGCGGCTTCCTGCTCAACAACGAACTGACGGATTTCTCGTTCCTGCCGCAGCGCGACGGCAAGCCTGTCGCCAACCGCGTG
>JAUIBM010000462.1 GCA_030428345.1 Alphaproteobacteria bacterium
CACGGCAATGTGCTGTCCAATGTCGAGCAGAACAAGGCCGGGATCGACGTCGCCTTTCGCGATCGCCCGGAGCCCGAACAGCTCATCTACATCTGCGCCCTGCCGCTCTATCACATCTTCGCGCTGACGATTAACGCAGTCATTGGTATGTCGAAGGGCGCGCGCAACATCCTGATCCCCAATCCGCGCGACATTCCGGCCTTCGTCAAAGAACTGGAAAAGGGCGAGTTCCACGTCTTTCCGGGACTCAACACGCTGTTCAATGCGCTGCTCAACAACGAGGCCTTCACCCGCATCAATTTCAAGCCCCTGGTGCTGACCGTGGGCGGTGGCATGGCCGTGCAGCAGCCGGTCGCCGAGCGCTGGAAGAAGCTGACCGGCGTACCCATCCACGAAGGCTACGGTCTTTCGGAGACGTCGCCGGTCGCGACCACCAACCGGTTCGACAATGCCGAATTCACCGGCACGATCGGCCTGCCGCTGCCCTCCACCGAGATCGCCATTCGCGATGACAACGGCAAGGACCTGCCGCTTGGCGAGCCGGGCGAGATCTGCATTCGCGGCCCGCAGGTGATGAAGGGCTATTGGAACCGGCCCGACGAAACCGCCAAGGTGATGACCGAGGACGGGTTCTTCCGCAGCGGCGATGTCGGCTTCATGGACGCCAAGGGCCAGGTCAAGATCGTCGACCGCAAGAAGGACATGATCCTGGTCTCGGGTTTCAACGTCTTCCCCAACGAGATCGAGGAGGTGGCGGTCTCCCATCCCGGCATTCTGGAGGCGGCGGCGGTGGGCATTCCCGACGAGCATTCGGGCGAGGTGGTCAAGCTGTTCGTCGTGAAGAAGGACCCGGCGCTCACCGAAGAGGATGTGCGCAAATGGTGCCACGACAATCTCACCGGCTACAAGCGACCCAAGGTAATCGAATTCCGCGACGAATTGCCGAAGACCAATGTCGGCAAGATCCTGCGCCGCGAGCTGCGGAACGCGTAAGCTGGGCACGGTGCGGATCTTCACCGCCTGTCTTCGCATCGTGGTGCTTCTGGCATTCGTGATGCTGGTGGCGAGCATCGTCAGCGGCTGAAGCGGCAGCCGCCGATGAGGACGGTCCGGCCGGAGGCGGGTGCTGCAAAGCCTCGCGCGGATATTCCCGAAGCCGCAACTTGACTCGGCCATAAATATCAAATATTCACGATATATGGAAGTGAACCGGGCCCTTTCAGCGTTTGCCGCTCTCAGCCAGCAGACGCGGCTCGATGTCTTCCGCCTGCTGATCAAGGCCGGACCGGATGGCGTGCCGGCGGGGGAGATCGCCGACCGCCTGGAGGTGCGCCAGAACACGATGTCCGCCAATCTTGCCGTGCTTCTCAATTCAGGGCTGGTCCGCAATGAGCGGCATGGGCGGACGATTCGCTATTTCGCCGATTTCGACGCCGTGCGCGGCCTGCTGGCCTTCCTCATGGAGGATTGTTGCGGCGGCAGGCCGGAGCTTTGCCAGCCCGTTATCGAGGCGATCGCCTGCGATTGCTGAAGGGAGCGGGCGGACCGGATGTGCTCCGCCCCGCGCCTGGCGCTCGCAACGCCTCGTCGAACCATCGCGAGAGGAAATCACACCGGACATGAGCATTGTCATCCATCACAACCCGGATTGCGGAACCTCGCGCAATGTGCTGGAGATCATCCGGGCGTTCGCGGGCGAGCCGATCATCGTCGAATACCTGAGGACCGGCTGGACGCGGCCGCAATTGCAGGCCCTGTTCGCGGCGGCCGGCCTGACGCCGCGCACGGCGCTGCGGGTCTCCAAATCGCCGGCAGAGGCGCTGGGGCTCACCGACCCCGCGGTGAGCGAGGAGGCCATTCTCGACGCCATGATCGAGCATCCGATCCTGGTGAACCGCCCGATCGTCTGCACGGCCAAGGGGGTCGCCCTCTGCCGGCCGTCCGAAGCCGTGTTCGCGCTGCTCGACGCGCCTTCGGGTGCCCGTTTCGTCAAGGAAGACGGCGAAGTGGTCGTGGCGCCATGATCGAGGGATTGCCCAATATCGACGCGCGCGAATTGCGGCCGATCGACATTTCCCGATTGGCCCTGCCGGGCGAGCCCGATCATCCCCCGCGTGTGCTGATGCTGTACGGATCGCTGCGCCAGCGCTCGTTTTCACGGCTGCTGAGCGAGGAGGCGGCGCGCATCCTGCGCCATCTTGGGGCGGAAGTTCGCTTCTTCAATCCGGCCGGCCTGCCCCTGGTGGACGACGCTTCCGATACGCATGAAAAGGTGCAGGAATTGCGGGAACTGTCGCTGTGGTCCGAGGCGCAGGTCTGGTGCTCGCCCGAGCGCCACGGGGCGATGACCGGCGTCATGAAGACCCAGATCGACTGGTTGCCGCTCGCGCCGATCGGCGGCATACGCCCGACGCAGGGGCGCACCCTGGCGGTGATGCAGGTCAATGGCGGCTCGCAGAGCTTCAATGCCGTCAACCAGATGCGCATTCTCGGCCGCTGGATGCGGATGATCACCATCCCCAACCAGTCCTCGGTAGCCAAGGCCTTCTTGGAATTCGACGCCGAGGACCGCATGAAGCCGTCCCCCTATTACAACCGCATGGTCGATGTGATGGAGGAACTGATGAAGTTCACCATCCTGACGCGCGGCCGCGCCGCCTATCTGGTGGACCGCTATTCCGAGCGGGTGGAAAGCGCCGAGGAATTGTCCCGGCGGGTGAACCAGGCGGCCATCTGAACAAGAAAGCCGCCGGATCGCTCCGGCGGCTTCCCTTCTGATAGGGCGTGTCGCGCCTATTTGGCGCTGGCCGACTTCTTGAGAACCGGGAACGGGCCCATATAGCCGACATAGGCGCGGGCGTCGTCCGGGTTCTGCAGCTTGTCCTCGTCGGACTCGCCATAGGGATGCTGGACCACGGTCATCAGATAGGCGTGGCCGTTGATGTCCGGATACCAGTCCACGGAGGTGTTTTCCGAACCGTAGGGCGAGGTGAAGATGCGGGTCATTTCCCGGGTCTCCGTGTTGACCGCCCAGGTCGCGTCGTTCTGGTGACCCTTGCCGGTATCCTCGCCGATCAGCAGCGTGTTGTAGCCGGGGATGAAGGACAGGTTGTCCGGATTGGCGATGCCGTCGATGTCGCACTCGCTGCCCTTCCAGGGGCCGTCTGCATATTCGGTCGGCTTGCCTTCGACGAAGCTACTGGCCGATTTGACTACCCAGTTGTCGTCCAGCGGCAGTTCATAGACCGCGCCGCAGGAATTCTTGGCGAGCTTGACGGCGTTGCGGCCGCCCTTGTCGTATTTGCCGTCCTTCGCATTGTCTTCCATGCCGTTGGAGACTTCCGACATGGCCAGGAACAGGCGC
>JAUIBM010000463.1 GCA_030428345.1 Alphaproteobacteria bacterium
ACATCCATTGCGAGGCGACCTCGGAAAAGATGGCGATGGGGCATTTCTGCGACGGGCGCGCCAGCGTCGTGGTGGGCACCCATACCCATGTGCCGACCGGCGATGCGCAGATCCTTCCGGGCGGCACGGCATTTCAGTGATTCCGACGCTGTTCGACTTTCGCAACAGCTACGACCCCGGCGACTGGGCCAGCGAGTACCGCTATCTGAAATCGGTCGCCGAGGTCCTGAAACGCCATGACAATGTTCAACTGGTCGATCTGAAGAACGAAGCCGACCTCGATTACGCCTTTCACGGAAAGGCGCGCGTCAACGCATGGCTGATCCTGATGGCCGGGCTGATGCGCGATCTGGCGCCCGAACTGTCGCTGACGATCGGATGGCTGGACGCCGCCAACGCCGTCGAGATGGCCGGCCTCGTCGATGTCGTGTCCTATCACGAATATGGCGATCCGGCGGAGGTGGCGGCGACCTACGAGGCCGCCAAGAGTGGCTCGGCGGGCAAGCCGGTGGTGATCTCCGAGATCGGCAAGCCTTCCTGGACCGTGTTGGCCGGTGCGCCCTTCTCGCAAGGGTCGCAGGCCGACTGGCTGGCGGCCCAGTTCCAGGCGCTCTCATCGGCAGAAGGCGTAATCGTGTGGACGCTGCACGACTTCGACTTCGACGCCACCGCAAAGATCGCCAGCCTGCCTTGGCGACGCGCGATGCAGGCCCATTACGGCCTTTTCGATCGCGACGGCCAGCCCAAGCAGGCCGCAGAGATTTTCCGCAATTTCCATCCCGGCAGCAGCCGGTAACCCTAAGGACCTGACCGATGAACAAGAAGATCGCCCTGGTATCCGCCTTCCCGCCCGCCACAGGCTCGCTCAACGAATATGGCCTGCATCTTGCGCGCGAATTCGCCAAGCGCGAGGATGTGGCAGAAGTCGCCGTGATCGCCGACCGCCTGCCGGAAGGCGTCGCCGAGCCGGATCATGGGCCAAGGATCCGCGTGGTGCGCTGCTGGCGCTTCAATGCGCTTGCGACGCCGTTCGCGATTTTGCGCAGCCTGTCGCGAGAAAAGCCCGACGGGGTCCTGTTCAATGTCCAGACCGCCAGCTTCGGCGACCGCGAGGCGCCGGCCGGACTGGGCCTGATGACCCCGATGCTGGCGCGGATGATGGGCCACAGCAGCGGCGTGCTGGCGCACAACATCATCGAGGGCATCGATCTGGAAAACACGATCCTGAAAGGCAGCCGCCTGCGCCAGCAGATCGTCCGGCTCGGCGGGTGGGCCGTGTCCTTCGCCATGAGCCACGCCAGCTATCTGACGACGACGCTCGACACCTATGCCGATATCCTGCGCAAGCGCTTTTCGCGCGCCAATATCGCCATGGTCCCGCATGGCACGTTCGACCGGCCGGCGCTCGAATTGACCGATTTCGACAAGCGGGCAATGCGCGTCGCGACAATGGGCAAGTTCGGAACCTACAAGCGGCTGGAGACGCTGGTCGCAGCATTTCGCAGCCTCCTGCCGGAATATCCGGACCTGGAACTGGTGATTGGCGGCGCCGACCATCCCAATGCGGCCGGCTACATGCAGCGGATCGAGGCCGAGTGCGGCGACTGCCCCGGCATCCGTTTCGCTGGCTACGTCGCCGAGGAAGATGTGCCGGCCTTCTTCGCCGAGGCGCGCCTTGCCGTCTTCGACTATTCGGCGACAACCGGCAGTTCGGGCGTGCTGCATCAATGCGCCAGCTACGGCGCCGTGCCGGTGTTTCCAAAGATCGGCGATTTCGTCGAACTGTGCGAGCGCGAAGGGCTGGCGGGCTTCAACTACGAGCCGGACAATGCCGCCTCGATGGCGCAGAAGATGCGCGAGGCATTGCAGCAGGTCGAGCGTTCCAAGGCGATGGCGCAGCAAAACCTTGATGCCGTCAACGAGTTCCCGATGTCCCGGGTGGTGCAATACCACATGGACATGCTGGTCGGCCCTGCCGGCCGCACAGCCGGCCTTGACGCGATGAAGCCGGGCGGAGCGGCGCGAGTCGGCGCAGCCCTGTAACCGGCAGGCGCGCTCGCGGGCCGGCAACCAACATTCTCAAGTATAACGCGATGCCGTCAAATATTCCTTGCGGAGATGCTTGTCGCGGCTTCCGGCGGTCATTGAACCTTGATATCGTTTCTTCCGCCAGGGGGTGCGCGAGCATCGTGCGTGTCACTCGTTTCGCCATCGGCTTTTGATCTCCACCCGGCGAAGTCGGCGCGCAATATTTTCGGAGCATCAGGTTGATGGCATCGGGCGGCGTAACTCTCCTGATCGGGACTACCAAGGGAGCCTTCACGATCTTCGGCGGCAGCGAGCGAAGCGATTGGACCGTCAAGGGCCCATTCTGCGGCGGCTGGCCGATCAATCACATGATCGCCGATCCCGAAACCGGCGCCATCTGGGCAGGCGGCGGCAGCGATTGGTTCGGAGCGGGGGTATGGCGATCGGACGATGGCGGCGAGACCTGGGAGCTTGCAAAGCTCACCAAGGGCTCCATGGACGAATGGGCCGCCAATGATCCCGATTTTGCAAAAATGATCGGCTGGTCGGATGAAAGGCCGCCCTTTGCGGACGCGTTCTCCCAGATCTGGTCACTGGGCTTCGCGCATGGGGCGCTTTACGCAGGCACAAAGCCGGCAAGCCTCCTTGTCAGCCGCGACGGGGGCAAGGCCTGGGCCCGGGTCGATTCCCTCACCGAGCATCCTTCCGCCAGCGAATGGAATCCCGGCGGCGCCGGGCTGGTGCTGCACACCATCGTCTCCACCCCGCACAGCCCTGAAAAGCTCTGGGTCGGCATCTCGGCGGCCGGCGTCTTCGCCACCGAAGACGGGGGCGCGAGTTGGGACCGCAGAAACCGGCTTTCCAATTCGGGATCGCATTCGGGCCACGAACACCCGGCCGGTCCGCAAGGCGGCGAAGTGGGCCATTGCGTTCACAACATGGTGCGCGCTCCGGGAACAAGCGACCTGCTCTACCAGCAGAACCATCACGGCGTCTGGCGCTCGGCCGATGGCGGGCGCAGCTGGGATGAAATCACCCAGGGCTTGCCTTCGACCTTCGGCTTTCCGATCCGGGTGCACCCGCGCGACCCCGCCACGATCTGGACGCTGCCGCTGAACGGCGACACCGCCGGGCGGTTTCCCAAAGACGCGGCGGCCGCGGTGTGGCGCTCGCGGGATAGCGGGCAAAGCTGGCAGGCCATGCGCAACGGCCTGCCGCAAACCAGTTGCTACTTCACCGTGCTCCGGCAGGCGATGGCGGGGGACGCCCGCGACCCGGCCGGAATCTATTTTGGCACGAACAGCGGCTCGGTATTCGCAAGTCTCGACGAAGGC
>JAUIBM010000464.1 GCA_030428345.1 Alphaproteobacteria bacterium
GGCTGACGGAACAGGCCGTGCCCTTCATCGTCAACCGCAGGATCGACCTGCCCGACGCCCCCGTCCTGCGCAATTTCGACGCCTTCTATTACGCCGCCATGGCCGCAGCCCTTTGAGGAATTTCTCGATGCTCGCAACCAACACTGCCGCAATCCGCAAGGAGACCATGCGCATCGGCGTTCACAAGGTCGACGCCAAGGACCAGATCGAGGTGCGCTACCCCTACACCAATGAGGTGATCGGCACGGTTCCGGCCGGACAGGCCGGACACGCGGCGGAAGCATTCTCGATCGCCGCCGCCTACAGGCCGAAGCTCTCGCGCTATGAACGCCAGCAGATCCTCTTCCGCACGGCGGCGCTGATCGCCGAGCGCCGCGAGCAGATCGCCACCCTGATCCGCCTCGAACTGGGTATCTCGCAGCGCCACGCGGTCTACGAGACGACCCGCGCCTATGACGTCTTCATGCTGGCCGGCCAGCTCGCAATCCTCGACGACGGGCAGATCTTCTCCTGCGACCTGACGCCGAACGGCAAGCAGCGCAAGATCTTCACCAAGCGCGAGCCCGTGCGCTCGATCTCGGCGATCACGCCCTTCAACCATCCGCTCAACATGGTCGCGCACAAGATCGCGCCGGCCATCGCCACCAACAATTGCGTGGTGTGCAAGCCGACCGAACTGACCCCGCTGACCGCGATCCTGCTGGCCGACCTGCTCTACGAGGCCGGGCTGCCGCCGCAGATGTTCCAGATCGTCACCGGCTGGCCGGCCGATATCGGCGACGAGATGGTAACGAATGACGACATCGACATCATCACCTTCACCGGAGGGGTGAAGGTGGGCAAGATGATCGCCGCCAAGGCGGGATACAAGCGCGCCGCGCTGGAACTGGGCGGCAACGACCCGCTGATCGTGCTCAACGATCTTTCCGACGCCGATCTGGAGCGCGTGGCGACCATCGCGGTGGCGGGCGCCACCGGCAATTCCGGCCAGCGCTGCACGGCGATCAAGCGCATCCTCGTGCAGGAGAGCATGGCCGACAGGCTGGTGCCGCTGATCCTGGAAAAGGCGAAGGCGATCCGGTTCGGCGATCCGGCCGACCCGCAGACCGAACTGGGCTGCGTTATCCAC
The DNA here is from genome assembly GCA_030428345.1 of Alphaproteobacteria bacterium. Classification (GTDB taxonomy): domain Bacteria; phylum Pseudomonadota; class Alphaproteobacteria; order Rhizobiales; family Rhizobiaceae; genus BOKV01. Next base: position 1,130 of record JAUIBM010000464.1, read on the forward strand.
GAACAGGCTGCCGCAATCTTTGAAAAGCGCGTCTATGATGCGGCCGAAGCCGGCGCGAAGGTTCTCTACGATCCAAGCCGCAAGGGCGCCGTTCTGCCGCCCATCGTCGTCGATCACGTCCCGCATGAAAGTGAACTGGTGTTCGAGGAAACCTTCGGCCCGATCATCCCCATCGTCCGCGTTCCCGACAATGACGCCGAGGTGATGGCGATCTCCAATTCGACGCCCTTCGGCCTGTCGGCCGGCGTCTGCACCAATCGCCTGGAGCGCATCACCGCCTATGTCGAGGGGCTGAACGTCGGCACGGTGAACATCTGGGAGCAGCCGGGCTATCGCATCGAGATGTCGCCCTTCGGCGGCGTCAAGGATTCCGGCAATGGCGTCAAGGAAGGCGTGCTGGAAGCCATGAAGTTCTTCACCAACGTCAAGACATGGTCCCTACCCTGGCCGGACGCCAGCTGAAGCCAGCGCGCCTTGCATGGCACACACGGCAGTCCCACCGCTCGCCCTCGCGCTGATCCTGTCCGCCGCCGTTCTGCACGCCCTGTGGAACGCGGTGGTCAAGGGGTCCGGCGATCGCGCGGTCGCCATGGCCATGGTCAATTTCGCCCATGGCCTGCTCGGGCTGGCGATGGTCTTCATCTTCCTGCCGCCCGCCCGCGAGAGCTGGCCCTTCCTCCTGGCCTCCACCCTCATCCATTTCTTCTATTACGCCTTCCTGTTGCTCGCCTATCGCAAAGGCGATCTGTCGCAGGTCTATCCCATCGCCCGAGGCTCCGCGCCGCTGCTGGTGTCGGTGGGCGGCGTTCTCTTCGCCGGCGAATGGCTGAGCCCGCAGGGCTGGGCCGGCGTGGTGCTGGTCTCGGCCGGCATCCTGATCGTGTTCTTCGCAAGAGGCCCGATCCGGACGGACAAGGCCACCATCGCCGCGGCGCTGCTGACGGGCCTGGCAATCGCCTCCTATTCGGTCGCCGACGGGCTGGGCGTGCGGGTCTCGCAGGCTCCGTTCGGCTATATCGGCTGGCTGTTCCTGCTGGAATGGTTCGCCGGCTTCGGGCTGCTGTGGCTGCGAAGGCGCCATCTCTCGCGGATATCCTCGCATTCGATCGCCATAGGGCTGACGGGCGGCTTCATCTCAGCAACGGCCTATGGCCTGGCGATCTACGCCAAGACGCTGACCCAATTGGGCGCGGTCTCAGCCATTCGCGAGTCGAGCGTCATCATCGCGGCGCTGATCGGCGCGCTGTGGTTCAAGGAACGCCCCTGGAAGATGCGGTTCACCGCGGCCGGCGTCGTCGCCGCCGGGGTCATCGTCATCGCGTTCGGATAGGATGTGAAGCTGGAGAAGAGCGTGTGAAACCGGTGCATACCGAAGGCGAATCCAATACATCCGAGGCGCGGGCCCGCTGGCAGGCGCAGAGAAGCCGCGGGAACGTCGCCGGCCTGGTGGATCGCGACGCGCGCGCCTTCCTGCATCAGAGCCTGTCGACGCCGGTCATGTCCGCGATAAGCAAGGCCGAAGGCATCTGGATCGAGGATGCCGACGGTCGGCGCTACATGGATTTCCACGGCAATTCCGTCCACCATATCGGCTACGGGCATCCCCGCCTGATCGCGGCGATCAAGCAGCAACTGGACGAATTGAGCTTTTCGCCGCGCCGCTTCACCAATGAGGTGTCGGTCGAACTGGCCGAGAAACTGGCCGAGATTGCCCCGGGCGATCTGGGCAAGGTGCTGTTCACGACCGGCGGTTCGGACGCGGTGGAGGTGGCGCTGCGCCTGGCGCGCGCCGCCACGGGCCGCTTCAAGACCGTCTCCTTCTGGGATGCCTTCCACGGCGCGGGCTTCGGCGCGTCTTCCGTCGGCGGAGAGGCGACGTTTCGCTCCCACATCGCGGGGCCGCTGCTGGCCGGCGCCGAGCATGTCGCGCCCTTCGCCTGCTACCGCTGCCCCTACGGACATGCCGGGCCGCAGGTCTGCAATCTCGCCTGCGCCAACATGGTCAGCTTCGTGCTGGAGCGGGAGGGCGATGTCGCCGCGGTGATCGCCGAGCCGATGCGGGCCGTTCCCTATGTCCCGCCGCCGGGCTTCTGGAAGGCGGTGCGCGCGGCTTGCGACGCGCATGGCGCGCTGCTGATTTTCGATGAAATTCCGACCGGCCTCGGCAAGACCGGAAAATTCTTCGCCTTCGAGCATGACGGCGTCGTCCCCGACATCGTCGTCA
>JAUIBM010000465.1 GCA_030428345.1 Alphaproteobacteria bacterium
CGCCTCAACCATGAAGGTCCTCTGCGTCGTCCTGAACTACCGTACCGCCTCGATGTCGCTCGAGGCGGCCGAAGCGACCTTCGCGCGCCCAGGTCCCCGCCATCGCCAGCAACAGCAGCGCAAGGCCGAGCAGGCCGGAGAACAGCGGCACGCGGTCGATGCCCTTGAGCACGCTCGCCCGCGTGTTTTCCAGTCCGATCCAGTTCTGGCCGGATGCCGAAGCGCCCGGCCGCACCGGTATGATGCCGGGCAGCGTGTCGGCGCTCGCCCGCCGCACCGAACCCCGTCCCGCCTCAAGCACCGGCTTCAGCGCGTCGAGCGTGCTGACCACCTCGCCATATTCGCGCGGATTGGCCGGGCCGACATGGGTCAGCGCGGTCAGATCACCGTCGCGGACCGAGTAGAGCCCGAATTCATCGACATCGACCTCGCCGGTCCAAAGCCCCGGCTTGCCGGCGACCAGCGGCACCTTGATCTCGGCGCCGGTCGGCGTCTTCAGAACCGCGTCGTCGGGCTGGTCGCCCAGCGTCTGGCGCTCGATCGACAACCGCTTGCCGCTGGAGGACGCCGAAAGCCGCTCCTCGTCCAGTTCCGGCTCCTTCATCAGCCAATGCGCGGTGCGCCGAAGCAACTGCACATGCGGGCCGCCCCCTTCGAATCCGCGCGCCCAGAGCCAGGGATGATCGGACAGGAACAGTGCAACCCGGCCCTCGCCAGCGCGGTTGAGCACCAAGAGCGGCACGCCGTTCTTGCCGGTCATCACCGTCTCGCCGCCCACCTGCGACGCGCCGATGGAGCGGAACCAGCGGCCCCAGCTCGGCTTGCCGTTGCGCCAGCCGTCGAGATCGCGAGTCACGGGGTGCTTCAGTCCGAGCGAGGAGAGCATCGGCTTGAAAGGCGCCTCCAGCGTGCCGCCGTCTGGCATGGCCGGCATCACCTCCGAGAGCGCATCGGCGATGCTGTCGCCCTCTTCCAGTTCCGGCCCGGCCGCGATCAGCAATGCCCCGCCATCGCGCACATAGCGGGCGATGTTCTCGAAATAGAGCAGCGGCAGGATGCCCCGCCGACGATATCGGTCGAAAATGATCAGGTCGAATTCGTCGATCTTCTGGACGAACAGTTCACGCGTGGGAAAGGCGATCAGCGAAAGCTGGTTGATCGGCGTTCCGTCCTGCTTCTCCGGCGGCCGCAGGATGGTGAAGTGCACCAGATCGACCGAAGGGTCCGACTTCAACAGGTTACGCCAGGTGCGCTCGCCGGGATGCGGCTCGCCCGACACCAGCAGCACGCGCAGATTTTCCCGAATTCCGTTGAGCGTGACGAAGGCGCGGTTGTTGACGTCGGTGATTTCCTGCGGATCGGCCTCGACCCGCAACTCGATGATGTTCTTGCCGCCATGGGCGACATCGGCGACGAAGCTGAGCGTCCGGTTCACCTGCGCGCGCTCGACGCTCACCAGTTCGCCGTCGAGATAGATCGAGACCGCCCTTGGCGTCGCATCGTCGGCAAAACCGGTCTCCACCACCCGGTAGTCGATCTGGTAGCTCTCGCCGACCACGCCATAGCGCGGCGCCTGCTCGATCACCACCCGGCGGTCGCGCTCGTCCGCCCGGCCGGTGATCAGCGCATGCACCGGCGCGTTGATGCCGACCGAGGCGAGCGATTGCGGGATGTCGTGCACCTGGCCGTCGGTGATCATCACCGCCCCGGCCAGGCGGTCGGGCGGCACGTCCTGCAGGGCCGAGCCCAGCGCCCGGAAGAGCGCGGTCGAGACATCGCTGGTCTGGGAAATCTGGTCCTGCGCGGTCACCTCGCGCACCTCGAAGGCGTCGAGCCTGCCGAGCCGGTCCACCAGCGCCTCGCGCAGGGCCTGGGTCTGCTGCGCGCGCTCGCCCAGCTTCTGGCTGCCGCTGGAATCGGTCACGACCGCAACGATGCTCTTCAGGTTCTCGCGATCCTCCACCAGGGCCGCCGGGTTGAGCAGCGCCGCCACGAAGACCAGCCAGGCGACCGCCCGGAACCAGCGGCCGCGCACGCCGCGCCACACGCCGAGAGCAACGAGCAGGCCGCTGGGGATGGCGATCGCCAGGATCAGCCAGAGCGGCAATTGCGGCGAGAAGGCGAGACTCACATTCATGGCCGCATCCTATTGGCCCAGCCGTTCAAGCAGGGCGGGGATATGCACCTGGTCCGCCTTGTAATTGCCGGTCAGTGTGTACATCGCGATGTTGACCCCGACGCGGTAGCTCAGTTCGCGCTGCATCGGATCGGCCGGCACGGTGGGGAAGATCGCCCGCCCGCCGGCGTCGATCGCCCAGGCCGCGGCCAGATCGTTGCTGGTGATCATGATCGTCGAGACGCCGTCTCCGGCGCGCGCCGGACGCTCGGCGCTCTCCGCCCCACCGATCTGCTCCACCCATAGATCGCCCCCGGCATAGCGGCCCGGAAAGCTGGACAGCAAATAGAAGGATTTGGTCAGGACGTGATCGAGGGGGACCGGCTCGAGCGGGGGAATGTCGAGGCCGGAAAGAATGAGCTGCAGGCGCCGCGCCTCGGGCGAATTGGCGGTGCCGCCAAGCGCGCTGGAACCCTGGTCGCGCGTGTCGAAGACAATCGTCCCGCCCTGCTTCATGAAGGCGTCCACCCGCGCCATGGTGTCCGGCCCGGGTATCTCGGCCGCTTCGCTGATCGGCCAGTACAGGAACGGATAGAAGGCGAGTTCATCGCTCGCCAGGTCGACGCCGGCCGGCTCTCCCGGCTCCAGGGCGGTGCGCGAGGCAAGGAAGCGCGACAGGCCGACAAGCCCCTCCCGGCTGATCTCGTCGACGGTGGCGTCTCCCGTGCGCACATAGGCGAGCCGCGTCGCCAGCGCGCCGGAAAAATCGATCGCCGGCCCGTCGTCCTGCGTCGGGCCGGTTTGCGCGCGTGCGGGCTGGAACTGGCCGCCCGCCCCGATCAGCGCCAGCGCGATCAGCGCCGCTGTTGCCGGGCGGCGCAGCCGCGCCGAAGGCAGGTTTCCCGATATCCACAGAACCGCAAGGCAGTCGAGCGCCAGCAGCACCGCGGCAACGGCCAGCATCCAGGGCGCCAGATCGAAGGCGGCGTCGCGCGAATAGGCCGCGACCTGCGTTCCCTGCGCCAGAATGGCCGGATCGAGCGCCGTCAGCGTTTCGTCGCCATTGAACAGGTTGAGCGCCACGAAACCGTCCTCCGTTCCATACAGGCCGGGCGGATTGTCGCTGGAGACCACCGGCGTCACGCCCTGCATCAGCGACAGCGGCTTTGCCTGCGCGCCCGGCGCGGAAAGTTCGCCCTCGCCATTGAGCAGGCTCATCGGCGGCAGACGC
>JAUIBM010000466.1 GCA_030428345.1 Alphaproteobacteria bacterium
ATCGTCAAGGTTACGCTGGAGAAGACGAAAGAGGGCGAAAGCCGGCTACACCTCGAATCGATCGAGGACCAACCCGTTCGGCCCAAGCGGGCTGAATCCGGCAAGAAGTCGCCGAAGGCGGCGAAGCAGGCCAAGCCGCCCAAGTCTTCAGGCGGGAAGGGCGTGCGCGCCGGCTCCGTGCCGAAGGTGCCCTTGAAAACCTGATTGCGTATCTTGGCCGCGGCCCCGGACTTTGACCGGGGCCGCGGTCGGTTTGGATCCGATGTACTGCGGGTCCGGATCGAGGTCCCGGCTTGGCCGTTGGGCGCGGCTTTGAAAAACCCGTCGCAAAATTCTTCGCCATGCAATAGTCTCGCTCGCGTTAACGGCTCGAGTCCGGCGTTCTTGCATGCCGGACCGGGGCGGTGTGGGCCGGAGACCGTGGCATTCGCCTGAGGTTTTCTTGCAGTTCATACTCCAGCGTCGGCGGGGCCCGGCCTGGGTAAAGGAGATTTCGATGGAACAGATCGCTCAATTGAAGGCCATGCGTGACGCAGCCAGGGCTCGTTTGCAGGTATTGCCCGACTGGAAGTTGATGACGTCGCTCGACGCTCTCATTCCCGAGCTCGAGGTTGCCTTCGGCGTGGCCCCGGAAGTCGCTTCGGAAGATGACGAGGAGGGCGGCGAGGATGTTGCCGACGGCGATGCCCAACATGACATAGAAGAGGCGGAGCCCTCTCCCCCCGAACCAATCGAGGCGACGTCGAAATCACGGTCGTCCTTTTCCAAGCCGGCGCAGGCTGCGGCCGAAACCGCTGAGCCCGAGTCGGCCGATCAAGACGTGCTGGTCGATCTCGAAGTGGTCGATCTGGAAGCCGAAATCGCTTCCGAGGTCGAGGCCAACATGGCAAAGCTCGCCGAGAGTGTCGATCCCGAGGAAGACGCCGTCAATCGCGCGCTCGACGAATTGCGCGCCGATCTTTCCGACGTCGACGAGCCCGAGGAGCGCGGCAGCCTTCTCAAGTTCCGCCAGTAGCGCCTGACCTCGCCTTGCCGCGCGTCGCTGCGGTGAGGACGGTGGAGACAGGCGCGATCTCGCCGGAATCGGAATATGAGCAAGCGCCGCGAAGCTCATGATTTCGTTGGCGTGAAAACGTTTTGCGGGTTCCCGCAAGGAAAAACCGGGAAAGCGGTCGCCGCTTTCCCGGTTTTCTCGTTTGGAAGTGCTGTCGCCGTCCGGCAAATGCGGAAAATCGTTCCGGTAGGGCTTGTCGGAGGCGCTGCGGCTACTTGCTGTCCAGCGCCGCCTTGATGCGCGCAGCGTGCTTGGCGAGCACAGCCTGATCGGCCATTTCCCCGGTGTGCGGCCGCAGGGAAACGCCGGCCACGCGCGGCAGAACATGCACATGCATGTGAAACACCACCTGCCCGCCGGCCTGCTCGTTGAACTGCTGCACGGTGACGCCGTCCGCGTCGAATGCTGCCTTGGCCGCGCGGCTGATTCTCGCCACCATCGGCATGAGGCGCTCCAGCGTTGCGTCGTCGGCGTCCAGGATGTTGCGCACTGGGCTCTTGGGGATCACCAGGCAATGTCCGTCGGCGCGCGGCATGATGTCCATGAATGCAAGGGTGTGCTCGTCCTCATGGATCTTGTGACACGGCATCTGGCCGCGAAGGATCTTGGCGAAGATGTTTTCGGGATCGTAGGCTGACATGCCGATGGGCTCCATTGGGCGACAATGATGCGGTTGGAGAGCCTGCGCAGAGCGGGCGACAGGCCATGGGGGCAACCTATCGCGCCGACCTTCTGCCCACAAGGGCTGCGCGGTGTGCGGCAGGTCAGCCCTGGTCGGATTTGCGGAAGGGGGCGTGTTCCATCAGAATGGTGCGGGCGTCTTCCACATGCCGCCGCTCGTGTTCCAGATAGTCCTGGACGGCGCGCCGAAGGCCCGGATGCGTGATCCGGTGCGCCGATCGTGTGATGACCGGGACATAACCGCGCGCCAGCTTGTGCTCCCCCTGCGCGCCCGCCTCCACGGTGGAGAGGCCGTGTTCGATCGCATAGTCGATGGCCTGGTAGTAGCAGACCTCGAAATGCAGGCAGGCATGTTCCTCCACACATCCCCAGTGCCGGCCGTAAAGGCAGTCATCGCCCAGGAAATTGATCGCACCGGCGATGTAGCGCCCGGCGCGCCGTGCCATGATCAGCACGATGCGATCGGCCATCCTCTCGCCGATGAGCGAATAGAATTCGCGGGTGAGATAGGGTCGGCCCCATTTGCGCGAGCCTGTGTCCATGTAGAATTCGAAGAACCGGTCCCACACGGCTTCCGTTAGATCATCGCCGGTCAGCCGAACGATCTCGACGCCATTGCGCGCCAGCGCGGTCTCGCGCTCCTTGCGGCGCCCCTCCGCGGCGAGCTCTCCGAGGCGTCGCTTCATCGCCTCCTCGTCGGGCTCGTTGCGGATGTTCTTGCGCTTGCGCGAGGCGAGCGCTGAGAGGAAGTCCTCGAAGCCGGCATATCCATTATTGCGCCAGTGGAACTGCTGATCGGTCCGCAGCAGGTAGCCTGCTTCGCCGGCGGCATTCCATTCCTGTTCGGGCATGAAGGTGATGTGAGCGGAGGAAACGTCCAGCCGCTCGCTCAGCTGCGTCAATCCATCCAGCAGGGCGTGGTGGTGCCGCGATTGCTGCTGGCCAGGCGTGGTCAGCAATCTGGATCCCGTCGCAGGCGTGAAGGGAACGCAGCACTGGAGCTTGGGATAATACTGCCCGCCGGCGCGTTCGAAGGCGTCCGCCCAGCCATGGTCGAAGACATATTCGCCCTGGCTGTGGCTCTTCAGATAGCAGGGCAGGGCGCCGAGGATTTCTCCGCCTGCATCGCTGAGAACGAGGTGGCTGGGGCCCCAGCCGGTGCGGCGGCACGCCGAGTTGCTGTCCTCTAGCGCCGACAGGAAGGCGTGGGACATGAACGGATTGCCTTGCCGCCGCGCGCCGCCGTCCGCGCCGGTTTCGCTGGCCGCGACAAGCCGGTCCCAATCGCGCGCGTCTATGTCGCCAATCGAAGACAGGACCTGAATTGCGAGCGAATGCGCCATGTCGGATGAAAGGCCTTTGAGGAGAATACCTCGCTTCAACCTATGTCGAGACAGGCGAATTGCAAGGCGTCATACCGCGCGCGGGTCGAACCCTTCGAAGGTGATCTGGTCGGCGTGGAGCGCGCTTTTCGCCATTGCCGAGGGCGAGCGGATTGTCCAGCTTATCACCGGGCGGCCGCTGCGGCGAAACTCCTGCACGAAGGCGCAAGGCAGATCCTCGATGCCGTAGGAGACGAAATCGACGGAGGCGCGGGCGGCA
>JAUIBM010000467.1 GCA_030428345.1 Alphaproteobacteria bacterium
TTCCGGAGCGCCGATCAATGCGCCGCAGCGCGCGCCGGCCGCCCGGCCTCCAATCCGCGTGCGCCCGCCTTCTCGGTCAACAATTTGATGGCGCTGCGGCGCGTGGTGGAGGCCGGCGTCGGTATCGCGGTTCTGCCCGACTACATCGTCGAGGACCGCCACTCCCTGGTGCAACTGATCCAGCATGCCGACGTGCCCACTTTCGAGACCTATTTCTGCTATCCCGAGACCATGCGCACCTCGGCCCGCCTGAAGGCGTTTCGCGACTTCCTGATCGCCAAGGCCCGCTTCTGGCAATATTGAGCCCTGCCCGCCCTGCTTGGAATTGCCGCAATCATGGCCTAGCTGCCATGCATGACAATAACGCAGAGCGAAGCAAACGGATTGAAACAGCCACAGCCACACCGGGCGGGCGCGATGACGCGGCGCATGTTTTTCGTGGGCGCCGCCAGTCTTGGACTGGGCGCATGCGCCGACATGCCGCGCGTTTCGCCCTATTCCGGCCGGCTGGGCGATCCCTATGGACGTGACCCGTATTGGCAGGACCCCTATGGCCGCGATCCTTACGGGCGTGACCGTTATCGCCGTGACGACGCGATGGCCGGCAACGACGCCAGCTATTCCCTGATCTATGGCGAGCGCCAGGACGACGGCTACACCATTCCGGCGGTCGATCTGTCGAAGGTCGACCCGCAATTCCTGCGCCGCGAGGTGCGCTATGACACGCCGGAAATGGTCGGCACGGTCATCGTGGACACCAGCACGCGCTATCTCTATCTGGTGCGCGAAGGCGGAACCGCCATTCGCTACGGCGTCGGCATCGGCAAGCAGGGCTTTTCATGGAGCGGCCGCGCCCGCATCCAGTGGAAGCAGGAATGGCCGAAATGGACCCCGCCGGACGAGATGATCGCCCGCAAGCCGGAGCTGGCCGAATATTCGGCCGACAATGGCGGCATGGCGCCGGGCCTGAACAATCCGCTCGGCGCGCGGGCGCTCTATATCTTCCAGAATGGCGTCGACACGCTGTATCGCGTCCACGGCACGCCGGAATACTGGACAATCGGCAAGGCGGTCTCGTCCGGCTGCGTGCGGATGATGAACCAGGACGTGATAGACCTCTATGACCGCGTGCCGTCTGGAAGCCCCATCATCGTGATGTGAGGCCGCGTCGCCTATTCAGGCAGCGGAATGAATTCCTCGGCATCGTTCACCACCTTGTCGAACCGGCCGGACCGCCAGTCCTCCTTGGCCTGCTCGATGCGCTCCTTGGATGAGGAGACGAAATTCCACCAGATATGGCGCGGCCCGTCCAGCGGCTCGCCGCCGATCACCACCAGTCGCGTCGCAGAGATTGCCTTGACGGTGACCGCCGCGCCACGACGCAGCAGCATCAGCCCGCCGGGGCCGAACGCCTCGCCCTCGACCGAGACAGCGCCCGTCAGCACATACACGGCGCGCTCGCCATAGGCCGGGTCGATCGGCAGGGACGCGCCAGCCTCCAGTGTCGCATCCGCATAGACCAGCGGGCTCGACACCTGCAGCGGCGAGGTCTGCCCCAGGAAGGAACCAGCCACCAGGCGCACATGCTTGCCCTCGCCCTCGATGACCGGAAGTTCGCCGATGCCACGATGCTCGAATGCCGGGGCGATCTCCTCGCGCTCGTTCGGCAAGGCCACCCAGGCCTGCAGGCCGAACATCCGCTGGCCGCTGGCCCGCGCCTCCTGCGACGTACGCTCCGAATGCGCCACGCCCCGCCCCGCCGTCATCCAGTTGACGTCGCCGGGGCGGATCTCCAGTTCCACGCCGGTGGAGTCGCGATGCATCATCGATCCGTCGAACAGATAGGTCAGCGTCGACAATCCGATATGGGGATGCGGGCGCACATCCATGCCCTGCCCCGTCAGGAATTCAACCGGGCCCATCTCGTCGAGGAAGATGAACGGACCGACCATGCGCTTGCCGGCCGATGGCAGGACGCGCTTGACCTTGAAGCCTCCCAGGTCGCGTTCGCGGCCATTGATGATCGCTTCGACCGGGCTGTCGCCATCGTGATTCGCATCCAGGGTCGACATAAGGTTTCTCCAACTCACCGACGGCTTCATGCAGCCAATGTTATGTTGCCGAATTACCGCACATTCAAGCTGCAGAGATAGGCCATCATGCGTCGGCCGGAAAGACATCGCTCTGGCAAATGCCGGCATTTGCACGAAAAATCAGCAACTTGCGCCATCGCCCTTGCCGGAACGAATGGGCCGGCTATCGATATGCACATTTTTGCAACGCTGCGATGCACAAACAGGCATTGTAGATCGGCGCTGTGAAGAGCATATGCACAATCAGTTGAGCGGAACGGCCTTCAAACTCCTCCCGTTGGTCGTGACAGTCAACTGTTCCCCTCTTGAAGGTTTATGAGTAAGACCTTCAAACTTACAAGCCGGGCAATGCCCGGCTTTTTTTTGCGCAATCGCAACTTCGTCACATTATCCTGCGGCAAGACTGGCAAATGCTTGGCGAACGCCCTGCAACCAGCATTGCCGCGCTTGCCGTTACAGCACGGAGCAGGCCGCAAACCCTTGTCTTCCGCAGCGTGGACCGGGCTTCGTCATGCCAATTGCACAAAAAACGCCCCGTCCGTTTCCGGACGAGGCGCTGAACTGGTCGATACTCAATCGGACGACTTCCGGCCCGGCATTCTCTCGAAGCCCGTGATTACACCGCCCCTGAAGGACGCTGCGCAAGCCCGGCGATTGCCATCATCAATATTTGACGATTACCGCGCCCTCATCCTCAAGCTCCTGCTTGGAGGCGCACAATTCGTGCATCGCGCCGCGCCACCAATCCTTCGGCTTCTCGACCGGCAGATCGCCGCACTGGGTCACCGAGCCAAGATTGCGCGGAATGCGCACCCGCATGCCGGCCTCGCGATCGCGCTGCATCAGCGACTGCGACTTGCCCATTCCGAACGAATAGCGCAGTCCGGCCCAGGCGCCGTAATAATCGTCCTGTCCCGCTTCCGCCTCGCCGAAGACGCTCCAGCCATTATAGCCTTCCGGCATGTATTCGAAGCCGACATTGGCGACATGGCCGCGCGACATCAGGCGATGCCCAACGGAACCCTTGAGGTTCTCGGTGAAATAATAGGACAGGTCGACCTCGTCGACGAATTTGGTATAGACATGCTGCCCGAACTGGACGCCGGCGAGGACGTGTTCTTGCTGGACGTGCGCGAGCCGTTCGAGTACGAAATCGCGAAGATCGAAGGCTCGACGCTGATTCCGCTGGGAGAGCTGGCGCGGCGCGTGGAAGAGCTCGATTCAACGGCGGACATTGTCATCC
>JAUIBM010000468.1 GCA_030428345.1 Alphaproteobacteria bacterium
CCATCTCCACGAACAGCACGCAGAACGGGATCGAGGAGAAGGCGCCGATGCGCATGGCGCGCACCTGCAACAGGCTGGCTGCGACGCTGATCGCCAATGCGGCGTATAGCGGCAGCAATTGCGGCATCTCCCGCATGCGGCGCGTCAGGACGAAAGCGCCGACGGCGAGCAGCACCAGGCTGTAGGCCAAGCCGCTGATCCACATTTGCGGCTTGTCTTGCACGATCTGGAAAAGGCCGCGCGCCTCCCAGATGTTCACCAGCCAGCGCGAGGCGAGTTCCGGCGAAAGCTCGCCATAGGGTCCCATGGCGCATTGCGGATAGAGCGCAAGGACCGCGGCGCAGGCGCCGCCGCCGGCGAGGACCCCTGCCCCAAGGCGGGCGAGAAGCGAGGCGCGCGGCGTGGAAAGGGTGAGGCGCGAGGAAGCAAGATACAGTGCTCCATAGGCCAGCGCGACGCCCATCAACGCAACGACATAGACTATGGAATTGGCGTCGCAATGGGGCACGAGCCATTGCGAGGGCGGGAAGTTCAGCACGAAAAGCACCGGCGTCGCCACGGCAAGGCCGATCGCGGTCCCCCGCAGCCCGCGGCCATTCGCGTCGCGACCGATAACCCATTCAAGCCCCAGCCACGCGAACAGGGCGACGATGATCAGGATGGCGTCGAGGCCGACCGATATGCTGGCGGCGGCTGCCGCGCCCAGCAGCATGTGCCCCCACCACCGCGAGCCGCTGACCAGCCCCAGCAGCATGGTGCAGAACAACAGGATCTGAACATTGTGATGGTCGATGCGGCTCGGCATGAACTCGCTCAGCGAGGCGAGGCAGGTGACGGTGAACAGCAGCGCCAGCAGCGGATTGGCCGTGGGATCGATACGCCGGCAGATCGCGAGCACGACATAGACCGTGGCGAGCAGCAGGATGGTCGGCCAGACCAGCGCGGTCAGCCTTTCGGCCATCAGCGGATCGACGAAGAGGCCGAAAAACCGGATCAGGAAGGCGATCGGAACATCGACAAGGCGCGACCAGTGCATGTCCGCCCCGAATGGCGGGTCCATGCGGTGGTTGACCAGGTCATACCAGCCCTGCCCGCCGAGCCAGGCTCTGACCTCGGAAAGCCGCTGGAAATCGTCGGTGTCGGGCAAGGCGCCCTGGCTCAGCAGCAACGGGATCTTGCGCCAGAACCAGGCGATCTGGAACAGGACCGTCCAGATGGCGATCTTCACATTGGTTGCGTCCGAGCGGGTTGGCGCGGCGGCGACGGTTGCTATGGCCATGGTTGTTCCGAGCTTCGGCAAAGCGTGGCGACTGAAGCGCCGCGATGCGTGAACCTCGCGCCTAAACATTAATTTTTATTTCACGACTGCGCGCTAGACCTTTCGCCAATCGGGTTCGAGTAACGGGTTGGAAGATGCTGAAGGTACGCGACAAGACGATTGCGGTGCTGGTGCCCTGCAAGAACGAGGCGGTGACCATCCGCGCGGTCGTCGAGAACTTCCGGCGCGCCCTGCCCGGAGCCACCGTCTATGTCTACGACAACAACTCGACCGACGACACGGCGCGCATCGCCCGCGAGGCCGGCGCCGTGGTCGGGCGCGAGACGCGCCCCGGCAAGGGCAATGTGGTGCGCCGCATGTTCTCCGAGATCGAGGCCGACGTCTATATCATGGTGGACGGCGACGACACCTATGACGCAGCGCAGGCCCAGGCGCTGGTCGACAAGCTGCTTTCCGAGGAAGCCGACATGGTGGTCGCCGCGCGCATCGGCGCCAGCGAAAAGCACCAGCGCGCCGGCCACGCCTTCGGCAACCGGGCGTTCAATGTGCTGTATTCCAAGCTGTTCGGTCGCGAATTCTCCGACATCTTTTCCGGCTACCGGGCGTTCTCGCGCCGCTTCGTGAAAAGCTTTCCCGCCGTCTCGGCCGGGTTCGAGATCGAGACCGAGCTTTCGGTGCACGCCTCGCAATTGCGACTGCCGGTGGGCGAACTCGCCCTGCCCTACAAGGACCGGCCGGAGGGCTCGCAGAGCAAGCTCTCCACCTTCCGCGACGGCGCGCGCATCCTCAAGACGATCGTGGTGCTGCTGAAGGAATACAAGCCGCTCTATTTCTTCGGCGGAATCGGGGCCGCCGGCATTGCGCTGGCCTTCCTGCTCGCCGTCCCGCTGCTGATCGAATACAGCCAGACCGGGCTGGTCTCGCGCCTGCCGACGGCGGTCCTTTGCACCGGCATCACCATCGTCTCGATGCTTGCCATTACCGCGGGCGTGGTGCTCGACTCGATCAAGCGCATGCGCGCCGAGATCAAGCGCATGTTCTACAACCTCACCTGACGGGAAGCCCTTCGCATGCGCCTCGATCTCGCCCTGCTGATCATCGTCCCGGTGATGATCTCCTTCGGCCAGTTCCTGTTCAAGATGGCGGGCAAGGGACTGACCGGCAATATCGGGCGCGACCTGATCGGCATCGCCTTCCAGCCCTATTTCATCGGCGCGATGGCGCTCTACGGGCTTGCCTCCTTCCTGTGGGTGATCGCGCTGTCGAAGACCGATATCTCGCGCGCCTATCCGTTCATGGCGTCGGGCTTCGTCGTCGTGCCGCTGCTCGGCTACATGCTGCTGAACGAGACCCTGACCCCGCCATTCTTCGTGGGCACGGCGCTGATCATCGCCGGCATCGTCGTCGTCAGCTACGCCTAGGCGCCGGAGCCCAGGGCCGCCGCGCGGTCCGCGCCCCTCTCCCGATCCTTGTCAAATCCGGCTCGCGTAACACGCCGCCGCGAAAGCGCTTGCGCGCCGCACGCGGGCATTGAATCGCCGCGTCGCATCCTATATATTAGTAAAATCTAATATAAGGATTGACGCCATGAACCGCACGCTTTCGCACGCGCAGACCCATTGGTCGCCGCTCTATTTCCTCGTTCCGCTGGGGCTCGGAGGCCTTGGCGTTTCGTTCTTCATGTATCCGTTCTTCTGGCTCGACCATCCCGGCACGCCGGTTCCCGTCTTCGAGGATTTCCTTGCCGGGTTCAGCGATGGTGGCCTTGCGACGCGGGCGATGATCATCGTCTCGGTGGCCGCCATCGCGCTGTTCATCGCGCTGCATGTCGCCTCGATGGTGTGGAACCTGCGCCGATACATGGAATATGTGCGCACGCCCGCCTACAAGAGCCTGCGCGCCTCCAATGGCGACAACCGCATTCATCTCGATGCCGGTGGCGGCAACCCGCTCGGCGCTGATGCGGTTGTTTGCGCAACTGCACAACGTGTTTATCTACATGTTACTTGCCAGCGGTACCGCATCCTGGTTATTGGGCCACAGCGTCGATGCAG
>JAUIBM010000469.1 GCA_030428345.1 Alphaproteobacteria bacterium
TGGCCTTCGCGGTCCTCTATATCGGCGTCTGCCTGGTGGTGCTGCTGGCGGCAATCTGGATGGGCATCTCGGTCGCCGACCGCGTCGTTGCGCCAATCCGGCGTCTCATCACCGCCGCCGACGAGGTCAGTTCCGGCAATCTCGACGTCTATGTTCCCACGCAGCACACGGAAGGCGACCTGAAGAGCCTGAGCGACACCTTCAACGTGATGATCAGCGAATTGAGCAGCCAGCGCGACGAGATATTGCGGGCGAAGGACGACATCGACCAGCGGGCGCGGTTCACCGCAGCGGTCCTTTCCGGCGTCAGCGCGGCGGTGATCGGCGTCGCCAAGGACGGGCGCATCGCCATCGCCAACGAGGCGGCCTCGGTGCTCCTTGGGTCCGACGAATTGCCGGGACGCTCCCTGGACCAGGCGGCGCCGGAACTGGCGAGCGTGCTGGAAAAGGCCCGCAAGACCGGCAAGCGCGAATATCGCGAGCAGGTCGTCCTGTGGCGCGGCGCGGGCGAGCGCACTCTCAACGTCCAGGTCACGATCGAACGGCAGGAAGCGGCCTCCGGCGGGGCGCAGCATCCCTTCGTCGTCACCATCGACGACATCACCGACCTGGTCGCCGCGCAGCGCAGCACGGCGTGGTCGGACGTCGCGCGACGCATCGCCCATGAAATCAAGAACCCGCTCACGCCGATCCAGCTGTCGGCCGAGCGCATTCGGCGCCGTTACGGCAAATACATCACCGAGGATCGCGAGATATTCGACCAGTGCACCGACACGATCATCCGTCAGGTCGGCGACATCGGGCGCATGGTCGACGAATTCTCCTCCTTCGCGCGCATGCCCAAGCCGGTGATGGAGGGCAGCAACCTGACCGAGACGCTGAACAACGCCGTCTTCCTGCAAAAGGTCGCGAACCCGGAAATCGACTTCGTCACCGATTTCGGCAGCGAGCCCCTGATGGGGCATTTCGATACGCGGCTGCTTTCGCAGGCCTTCATAAACATTATCAAGAATGCCGTTGAAGCCATTGAATCGAAAGAAAACAAACGAACGGACAAGGGCAGGGTTGAGGTTCGCGCGCGTCGGCAGGGCGGCAATTTCGTGATCGAGGTCATCGACAATGGCAAGGGGCTGCCGATGGAAAACCGGCAGCGTCTGCTGGAGCCCTACATGACGACGCGGGAGAAGGGCACGGGCCTGGGGCTCGCGATCGTGCGCAAGGTGCTGGAGGACCATGGCGGCACGATCGAACTGCTCGACGCGCCGCAGGTCGCAGAGGGCGGGCATGGCGCGATGATGCGCCTGACGCTGCCGGCCGGCGACCAGGTCGCGGTCGCGGGCAGGGATGGCGGCGCCGCAGCGAAGAAGAGCGACGAAAACAGCATGGCGAATCGGAGTTAGCAAGGCATGGCGACGGACATACTGGTAGTCGATGACGAACAGGATATCCGCGAATTGGTCGCTGGTGTCCTGGAGGATGAGGGCCACGGCACGCGGATGGCGGGCGACGCCGACTCTGCCTTGGCAGCGATCGGCAGCCGGCGGCCGACGCTGGTGTTTCTCGACATCTGGCTGCAGGGCTCGCGGCTCGACGGGCTGGAACTGCTGGCCGAAATCAAGGCCCTGCATCCCGAATTGCCGGTCGTGATGATTTCCGGCCATGGCAATATCGAGACCGCGGTCTCGGCGATCCGCTCGGGCGCCTATGACTACATCGAAAAGCCCTTCAAGGCGGACCGGCTGCTGCTGGTGGCCGAGCGCGCGATCGAGGCCTCCAGCCTGCGCAAGCAGGTGCGCGACCTGCAGGAGCGCAGCGCCGACATGCCCGAGCTGATCGGCAATTCGGCGGCGATGAACCATCTGCGCCAGGCGATCGAACGGGTTGCCCCGACCAACAGCCGGATCATGATCATCGGCGCTTCCGGCGCCGGCAAGGAACTCGTTGCGCGGACCATCCACCGCAACTCGCTGCGCAAGGACGGGCCGTTCGTCGCGGTCAATGCGGCGGCGATCACGCCCGAGCGCATGGAGGTCGAACTGTTCGGCACCGACGCCGTCAACGGCTCGGCGCGCAAGGTCGGCGCGCTGGAGGAGGCGCATGGCGGCACGCTCTATATCGACGAAGTCGCCGACATGCCGCGCGACACGCAGAACAAGATCCTGCGCGTGCTGGTCGATCAGCAATTCGAGCGGGTAGGCGGGGCGACGCGCGTGCGAGTCGACGTGCGCATCCTGTCCTCGACGGCGCGCAATCTGGAGGAGATGATCCGGCGCGGCGAGTTCCGCGAGGACCTGTTCCACCGCCTTGCCGTCGTGCCGCTGAAGGTTCCCTCGCTTTCGGAACGGCGCGAGGACGTTCCCCTGCTGGTGCAGGCCTTCATGGAGCAGATCGGGCGGCAGACCGGCATTCGCGGCTGCCGCATCGGTGACGACGCCATGGCGGTGCTGCAGGCGCATGACTGGCCGGGTAATATCCGGCAATTGCGCAACAATATCGAACGGCTGATGATCCTCTCGCGTGTCGAGGCCGGATCGGTTATTACGGCTGACATGCTGCCTTCCGAGATCGGCGAGATGCTGCCCAGCATCGGCGGCTCGGGCGGGGAGCATCTGATGTCGATGCCTCTCAAGGATGCGCGGGAGGCGTTCGAGCGCGATTATCTTTCGGCGCAGGTGGGACGCTTCGGCGGGAACATCTCGCGTACGGCGGAATTTGTTGGTATGGAACGCTCCGCCTTGCACCGGAAGCTGAAAATGCTCGGCCTTTTCGACCGCAAGCGCAAGGACGAGGGCGAGGAAAGCGGGGCTTAGTCCATATGCGGATCGTCATTTGCGGCGCAGGGCAGGTCGGTTACGGCATTGCGGAACGCCTGGCCGCCGAAAACAACGACGTGTCGGTCATCGACAGTTCTCCGGATCTCATCGAGAACATTCAGGACAAGCTTGATGTGCGCGGCCATGTCGGCCACGGCTCGCATCCCGATGTGCTCGCGCGCGCCGGCGCGGAAGAAGCCGACATGATCATCGCGGTGACCTTGTATGACGAGGTCAACATGGTGGCGTGCCAGGTGGCGCATTCGCTCTTCAACGTGCCGACCAAGATCGCCCGTGTTCGTGCGCAGAGCTATCTGCAGCCGCACTGGAGCAATCTGTTCTCGCGCGATCACATGCCGATCGACGTGATTATCTCGCCGGAAATCGAGGTGGGCGATGTCATTCTCCGGCGCATCGCGCTGCCGGGCGCGCGCGACGTCGTCCTGTTCGCGCAGGAAAGAATCGCCATGGTGGCGATCGAGTGCGACGACGACTGCCCGGTCATCGACACCCCGCTGT
>JAUIBM010000470.1 GCA_030428345.1 Alphaproteobacteria bacterium
TCCGACCATGGTTGGCGCAAGGGGGAAACCTGGGGCTATGAGGTGAAGCTTCCCAAGGGTTTCGACACCTCGCTGGCCGGACGCGATGGAATCTCGATCGAGCGCTGGACGTCGTTGGGCGTGCGCCGCGTCAATGACGCCCAGTTTCCCCGTCCCGCGGACAAGGCCGTGCTGAAATTTCCCGGCGGCAAGGCGGGCCCGGCTTTTCTTGTGCTCAAGAACTTCTATGTCATCAAGCGCTACAACAACTCCGATTTCTACGCCCTGGCGGTGGGCCATCTGGGCGACCGCATCGCCGGCTATGGCGAATTCGTGCAGAACTGGCCGCGAGGCTATGTTCCGCTCGACGAGGCGGGCCGCAAGCAGGTGCAGCAACATCTCGCCCGATTGGGCTATTATGACGGAGAGATCGACGGAGCGATCGGCTCCGGCTCGCGCGAGGCGATCCTGTCGTTCCAGAAACGCGCCGGGCTGGCCGAGGACGGCTATGCATCCAAGGCCTTGCTGAGTAAACTGCAGGGCAGCTGAACCCGGCCGGAGGCGCCGGAGAATACCGGGTACCCATGGCATTTCGACGTATAGCCCTGGCCTTGCTGGCCGTTAGCCTTGTTGCGACCGCGAGCCTCGTGCCTGCGGTCGTACCCGAATTCGGCTACGCCCACGCGCAGCAGAATCAGCGCACCCAGCGCATGCCGAATTTTCTCGACCTGCTGTTCGGCGGCGGGCTGCGCAAGCAGTTCCTCGAGCGTCAAAAGGCGAACAAACCCAAGGCGCGGCGCGTGATCGTGGCGCCTGGTGCCGGCAAACGCAGTGCCACCGCCTCGCAGCCCGCCCCCAAGGAAGTGGTGGACAAGGCGGAGAATGCCGCGAAAATTCTCGTCATCGGCGATTTCATGGCCGATGCGCTGCATTCCGGGCTGCAGTTCACCTATGCCGAGAACCCCAATGTGGTCTTTGTCAACGAGACCTCGGGATTGTCGGGGATGGTGCGCGACGACGTGGTCAACTGGCCGGAGAAGACGAAGGAGGCGATCGCCGAGGTCAAGCCTGTCGCCGTGATCGTGCAGGTCGGCATGAACGACCGGCAGCAGATGCGCCTTGAGAGCGGACGGGTCGCCAAACTCAGCGATGAATGGAAGGCCGAATATGAGCGCCGCGTGGAGGCGACCGTCAAGGCCGTGCGCGACGCGAACCTGACCCTGATCTGGATGGGGCTTCCGCCGGTCAAATCAGGCGCAATGAGTTCGGATTACGTTTCGTTCAACGAAATATTCCGCACGAAAGTGGAGGCGGCCGGCGGGCGTTTCGCCGATGTATGGGACGGCTTCACCAATGCTGAAGGCAAGTTCGTCAGCGCGGGGCCGGATGTGAATGGCCAGATCGTGCGTCTGCGCAATTCGGACGGAATCAATGTCACCCGCGCCGGTCAGGTGAAGCTCGCCTTCTACGCCGAAAAGGAGATCCGCAAGGCGCTCGGCATAGGTGCGGGCAATGAGGTTGCCGCCTTGCGTGGCCAGGACCGCAAGGCGGTCATTCTCGAGCCCGAATACGATCCCGCCACCAGCGGCCGCACCGTGGTGATGCTGCTCGACGGCCCGCAGGCCGATGGCGGCGAGGCGCTGGACGGCGCCGAGGGGTTCCTCGCCCATGAGGACGCCAGCAAGAGCACCGGCTTCGAACTGGTCGCCAAGGGCGAGGGCGTGAGGCCGAGGGAAGGGCGCATTGATGCCGGCTGGGGACTGCCGGCTCCCGGCAAGCCGCGCCCGCCGCTCGCCGAACTCAAGGCGCGCGGCCTGGACGAGCCCGCTGGACCAGCAGAAACGCCGGCCTCCGCGTCGAGCGAATAAGCCGGCGGCAATACCCGAATTTTCGAATTCCGGCCACCCAGGCGGTATCCGGCCACCCAGGCGGTAACGGACGTCAGCGCGGCAGCGTTGTTGCGCCCATCAGGTCCAGGTCGATGGAGCGCGCCGCCTGCCTGCCCTCGCGAATCGCCCACACCACCAGGCTCTGGCCGCGTCTTGCATCGCCGGCGGAATAGAGCTTCGGCACCGAGGTGCGGTAATCTTCCTCATTGGCCTCGATCGAAACGTTTCCGCGCCGGTCGGCCTTGGTCGCGGGCGAGAGCTCGCTGAAAATCGGAGCGTCGAACGGCCCGGCAAAGCCGATGGCGAGGAAGACGAGATCGGCCCGCAGGATGAACTCGGTTCCGGGGATGGGGTTGCGGCGCTCGTCGACGCGAGCGCATTTAACTCCGGTCAGGCGGCCGTTCTTGCCGACGAATTCCAGCGTCGCCGCCGCAAATTCGCGCCGCGCGCCCTCCGCCTGTGACGAGGAGGTGCGCATCTTGGTCGCCCAGAAGGGCCAGACCAGCATCTTGTCTTCCTTT
Source organism: Alphaproteobacteria bacterium (assembly GCA_030428345.1). GTDB lineage: Bacteria > Pseudomonadota > Alphaproteobacteria > Rhizobiales > Rhizobiaceae > BOKV01. The sequence goes on from JAUIBM010000470.1 coordinate 2,390, forward strand.
TCCGGGGGCTCGGGCCGGATGTCCATCTGCGTGACCTGAACCGCGCCCTGCCGGAACGAGGTGCCGACGCAGTCCGATGCGGTGTCGCCGCCGCCGACCACCACGACATGCTTGCCGCCCGCCCAAATTTCCTGGGAAGGCCAGCCGGCGCTGTCGATGTTCTCGCGGCCGATCCGGCGATTTTGCTGCACCAGGAACGGCATGGCGTAGTGAACGCCGGCAAGATCGGAGCCCGGAATGCCCGGATCGCGAGGCTTTTCCGAGCCGGTCGTGATCAGCACCGCGTCATATTCGTCCATCAGCGAGGCGGCAGGCTTGCCCGCGCCGATCTCCACGCCGCAGAAGAAGGTAACGCCCTCGCCCTTCATCTGCTCGACCCTCCGGTCGATGTGGTGCTTCTCCATCTTGAAGTCGGGAATTCCGTAGCGCAGAAGCCCGCCGGGTCGGCTTTCGCGCTCATAGACATGCACGTCATGGCCGGCGCGCGCCAGTTGCTGCGCGGCGGCAAGGCCGGCCGGACCCGAGCCCACGACCGCGACGCGCTTGCCGGTCTTGTGCGCGGCCGGCTGCGGGCGCACGAGCCCCAGTTCAAACGCCTTGTCGGCGATCGCCTGCTCGACGGTCTTGATGGCGACAGGCGCATCTTCCAGATTGAGCGTGCAGGCCTCCTCGCACGGCGCCGGGCAGATGCGGCCGGTAAACTCGGGAAAATTGTTGGTCGAGTGCAGGTTGCGCGCTGCCTCTTCCCAGTCCCCGTTGTAGATCAGGTCGTTCCAGTCCGGGATCTGGTTGTGCACCGGGCAGCCGGTATCGCCATGGCAATAGGGAATGCCGCAATCCATGCAGCGCGCCGCCTGTTTGGCGACCTCTGTGCCCGACATCGGCAGTGTGAACTCGCCCCAATGACGGATCCGGTCGGAAGCCGGCTGATATTTCGGCG
>JAUIBM010000471.1 GCA_030428345.1 Alphaproteobacteria bacterium
CCTCGCGCAGCGCATCACGCCGACGGAAAGCCTGGAGGCGCTGGTAAGCAGCATCCGTCAGCCAAGGGCGATCATCCTGATGGTCCCGGCCGGACCCGCAGTGGACGAGCAGATAGCGGCGCTGCGTCCGCTGCTGGGGCCGCAAGACCTGATCATCGACGCGGGCAACGCCAATTTTCACGACACCAACCGGCGCAGCGCCGAGGCCGGGGGGCCGTTTCTGGGCATGGGCGTTTCCGGCGGGGAGGAGGGCGCCCGCCACGGCCCCTCGATCATGGGCGGCGGCGCCCGCAAGGACTGGGATCGGGTCTCCCACATCCTCGAAGCGATTTCGGCCAAATATGAAGGAGAGCCTTGCGCCACATGGATGGGCGAGGCCGGCGCCGGCCATTTCGTCAAGGCGGTGCATAACGGCATCGAATATGCCGACATGCAGATGATCGCGGAGGTCTACGGGATCATGCGCGACGGCATGGGCATGCAGGCCGGGGCGATCGGCAAGGTGTTCGACAGCTGGAACGAAGGTCCGCTGCAATCCTACCTCATCGAAATCTCGGGCAAGGTCGCCGGGACGCTGGACGCGGCGAGCGGCCTGCCGCTCCTCGACATCATCGTCGACGCCGCCGGCCAGAAGGGGACCGGCCGCTGGACGGCGATCGAGGCGCAGCACCTGGGCACGCCGATCACCGCGATCGAGGCCGCCGTCGCGGCGAGAAACCTTTCCGCCCGGCGCGAGGAGAGGGCGGAAGGAGAGGCCCTGTTCGGCGCTTCGCCTTCCCGTCTGGAGGAGGGCGCGCTGTCGATCGACACGCTGGAGACGGCGCTGATCGCCGGAAAGATCATCGGCTACGCGCAGGGCTTCGCCATGATTTCCGCCGCCTCGGCGCAATTCGGCTGGCGCCTGCCGCTCGACGAGATCGCCAGGGTCTGGCGGGCCGGATGCATCATCCGCTCGACCATGCTCAACGAGATGGCGTCGGCGCTGTCTGCCGACCCGGAAAGAAACCTCGTATTCGCGCCGGCCTTCGCCCAACGCGTCAAGTCGACCCATGCTGGCCTGCGCGAGGTGGTGGTCGAGAGCGCGCGCGCCGGCCTGCCGACGCCGGCGCTTTCCTCCTGCCTCACCTGGTTCGACACGCTGCGCACCGCGCGCGGCACCGCCAACATGATCCAGGGGCAGCGCGACTTCTTCGGACTGCACGGCTTCGAGCGGATCGATACCGGCGCCAAGGGTCAGCACGGCCCCTGGGCCGGCTGACCGGCGCGGATATTCGCTCCAGAGCCTTCCTGCAGCGGTTTATCCTCGCCGCCAGACCCAGTGCACTCATGGTTGGAAAACAAGCGGAGGTCATCCGGTGAACTTTGTAACGTATCGGCGCACGCCGATCCTCGCGCTATGCCTCCAACTGGCATTGCTGCTTTTCGGCGGCGCGCCGGCGCTTGGCGCGCAGATCGCCTATCTGCAGCCCAATTCGGTCAAGTGGGACATTCAGCTCCCCGACCCTTCGATCCCCTGCAATCTGACGCTGGAAGGCGCGATCGAGAAGGGTGATGCGGAGCGGCTGGCCGGCCTGCTCAAGGCTGCCAGAACGCCCGCTCCCGAGCCGGCGCCGGGATGGGAGGAAAGGGACATCGTTTGCCTCAACAGCCCGGGTGGTTCATTCGCCGAGGCGCTGAAGATTGCCACCCTGCTGAAATCGAATTTCGTAGGCACGAAGATCGAGGACGGTAAACGCTGCGAATCAGCCTGTTCCCTGATCTTCATGGCGGGCTCGTTCTTCGCCCTGGAATCGGGCGTCTACAAATGGCGGGTGTTGCATCCAAGGGGCCTGCTGGGATTCCACGCACCATCCCTCGTCATCGAGGACGGCGTCTACGATCAGGAGAGCGTCACGAAATCCTACGATCTGGCGATGCGCACGATCGCGGAATCGATATTGCAGCTGGTCAAACCGCTAAAGGGACAGGGAGATAGCCGGCCCTATCTGGAGTTCTCCCTGCTCGGCGACATGCTGCGCACGCCGTCAAGGGAGATGCTGCATGTCGAAACGGTTGACCAGGCCGGCCGATGGAACATCACCGTCGGGCCGATCTCCGACACGATTCCCATCAACGAGACCACCTTGCGAACCTCTTGCGCCAACACGCTCGCATGGGACCGGGACGAGAGCGGGATAGACCCAATGTGGAAGGCCGAAGTCGGCACATTCGCCATTGCACGCAAAGACGAAACCGGTCGAAACGCCACCATAACATTCGACGAGTTGTCCGGCGAAGGGTGCGAAATCTATGTCAACGACAAGGCGAAGAGCGCCGCCGACATGGAAGGGCGCAAGCTGCTCAGTTTCCTGCCCGCGACCACAAGACTGTCGTCGCTGAAAAGTGTCCCCACCAGCCCTCCCCAGCCTCCGGAACAGGTCAAGCCCGCCGATCTGTCATCACAGCCGGCCAGCACCGGGGAATGCGCCATTCGCGCCAATGGCGAATATGTCGAGCGCCTGCCGTGCCGGATGGAGGAAACGGTCGTCAATGGCAAGCTGGTCGTGAACTATCATTGGTCTTCCGGCGCAGTGACGGTCTTTGAAGCGCAAACCAATCCCCCCCGAATTGATGGACAACGAAGTGGATCGCCGACGCCTGGAATAGATCCGCGGGGAGCCTGCGCGCATAACTACGACAGCGGCAAGACCTTCTGCTACACACCGGCTCCGGACTCGGATGAGCTCTCGAGTTCCGCCGAATGCGAGGAGCGGCTCTACGACCACAATGGCAGCACGATGCGCGGAAGGCGCTGCGGGCCTTCACTGACGATCGGGTATGACCGCCCGCGCGCCGCCATGGCCCGGCAGGGTGTGCGGCCGGGAACGCCGTTCTTCGAGGGCGAGGTCAGGCAGGAGGGCGCTTATCTGAAGATCGAGGGCGTCGCCCGCGTGTTCAAGGCCGGATGCCCGCCGGCGACCTTCGCCGTCGCGGGAGGCTTTACGCCGGGTCTGGCTCCGGGGCGTCCCGGAATTCATCTCGCCGGCTCGCCGCCGACCCGCAATTCCCGCTGCCGCGTCACCGGCAAGCGCGTGGAGCATCTGCAGTTCGACTGACGGCATCCGCTTGCCGCCTGCTTGTTCGCTTGCCCCCCAAACGCCAAGAACCCCGCTCGCGGGGTTGCCGCGGCGGGGTTCCTGGAGAAGGAGGGTGGGAGAACCCTCTTGAGATTGGTTGCCGGTCCCATTGGCCCCGGTCTGTCCTTCGGTTCCCGCCTCAAGGTGCAGAGGCTGAAAGGCGAAGGGCGAAGTCGTTGGGACCGGCTCCCTGCTGCGGGGCGTCAGGGGCGT
>JAUIBM010000472.1 GCA_030428345.1 Alphaproteobacteria bacterium
CCCTCGCCGCCACGCCGCAATGGCTCGAACTCGCGAAACGACACCAGTCCTTCCTCGAGGCGCTGGATTCGGGCGACGACGCCGCGATCGGCCCGGCCATGCAGGCCTGCCTCGAGGCCTCGCAATTCGACCTCGCGGCGTTCTATTCGGCGCTTGCCGCCAGCAGGCAGGCAGCCCCCGCAAACGCCTAAGGCGGCACGAAAAAGCCGCTTCGCCCGCCCCGGTTCGGATCCACGAAAGACACCGTCCTCCCGTATGCGCCGACAGGTGATCCACCGGGCCGTCCAACCCGTAAGAGGGACAGGAAAACGGAATCAGGAAACTTCATGTCAGCACCGGCGGCAAGGCGGGACGCAGCAATCGTCTGGTTTCGCGACGATCTGCGGGTCGCGGACAATCCGGCGCTCGACGCGGCGGCGCGGACAGGCAAGCCGGTTGTCGGCCTTTTCGTGCACGACACGATCTCGCCGGGCGTACGCGCACCCGGCGCGGCGCAGAAATGGATGCTGCACCATTCGCTCGCCGCACTGAGCGATGCGCTTGGCGAGCTCGGCGTGCCCTTGGTGCTGCGCGCCGGACCGGCCTCCGACATTGTACCGGCGTTTGCCGGCGAGGCGCATGCAAGCGCGATCTTCTGGAACCGCCGCTACGATCAGGCCCTGATCGCCGTCGACAGCGAGCTCAAACGAGACCTGACGGCCGCCGGGGTCAAGGCGACAAGTTTCAACGGCAATTACCTGCACGAACCGTCATTGCTGAAGACGGGCTCGGGCGGCCCCTACAAGGTGTTCACCCCGTTTCGCCGTGCGCTCGCCGCCGGCGAGGAACCAGGTCCGCCCCTGCCGGCTCCCGCTCAATGCGCGTCCGGCGACGGCGAACTGCCGGGTCTCCGGCTCGACAAATTGTCCCTGCTGCCGCATGGACCGGACTGGACTGGCGGATTGCGCGAGAGTTGGCCAGCCGGCGAAGCGGCGGCCATGGGGCGTTTCACGGATTTTCTTGCCACCGGACTGGACGGCTATGGCGAGGGGCGAGACCGGCCCGGCCAGCCGCATGTCTCGCGCATGTCGCCCTATCTGCGCTTCGGCGTCGTCTCGCCGCGACAGCTCTGGCACGGCGCGCGGGAAAGCGGCGCGCCCCGCGCGGATCTGGAGAAATTCCTCAGCGAACTGGCCTGGCGCGAGTTCTGCTGCCACCTCGCCTTCCACTTCCCGCGCATGGACAGCCGCAATTTCGACGAGCGTTTCGACGCGTTTCCCTGGCGCGAGAGCCACCGCGACCTCCCTGCCTGGAAGAAGGGCATGACCGGCTACCCGATTGTGGACGCAGGCATGCGCGAGCTCTGGCGGACCGGCTACATGCACAACCGGGTGCGCATGATCGTCGCCTCCTTCCTGGTCAAGGACCTGATGATCGACTGGCGGGTCGGCGAACGCTGGTTCTGGGACACGCTGGTGGACGGCGATACGGCCAGCAATCCCGCCAACTGGCAATGGGTCGCCGGCTCGGGCGCGGACGCGGCGCCATATTTCAGGATTTTCAATCCCGTCCTGCAGGGCGAGAAATTCGATCCGCAAGGCGACTATGTCCGCGCCTTCGTTCCGGAACTTTCCGCTCTTCCAGACCGTATCTTGCACAAGCCATGGGAGGCGGACACGCAGACCCTGGCGCAGGCCGGGGTGGAACTGGGCGTCACCTATCCGCATCGCGTGGTGGACCACCGCGAGGCTCGGCAATCCGCGCTTGATGCGCTTCAAACAGTCAAGAAGGCCAGCTAATCGATGAAGATCGCCGTCGTCGGATCGGGAATATCGGGAAACTCAGCCGCCTGGGCGCTTTCGCGCCGGCACGACGTGACGCTGTACGAGAAGCGGGCCCGGCCCGGCGGCCATTCGGCCACGGTCGACATCGACTATGACGGCGTGCGCATTCCGGTCGATACCGGCTTCATCGTCTTCAACCGGGAAAACTATCCGTTGCTGACGAAGCTGTTCGCCCATCTGGGCGTCGAGACGCGCCAGACCACGATGAGTTTCTCGGTGTCGCTGGACCAGGGCCGCTTCGAATGGTGCGGCGAGAATCTGCGCTCCATCTTCGCCCAGCGCAGCAATCTCTTCTCGCCCAGCTTCCTGCGCATGCTTTCCGACATCTTGCGCTTCAACGCCTTCGCCAAGCGCGATCTGGAAAGCGGGGCGCTATGCGGCCTGAGCTTCGGCGACTACATCGTGCGCAGGCGCGTCTCGGCGGTGCTGCGCGACCGCTACATCCTGCCGATGATCGCCGCGATCTGGTCGACGCCGACCGCGCGCATGCTCGACTTCCCGGCGGAAAGCCTGATCCGCTTCCTCGACAATCACCGCCTGATCCACCACCGCCGGCCCGATTGGGAGACGGTGATCGGCGGAAGCCGAAACTATGTGAATCGCCTGCTTTCGGAATTTGATGGGCGCATTCTATATTCCACCGCCGCCAGCCGGATCGAACGCCTTGCCGGCGGGGTCCGCATCCATGACAACCGGGGCGAATCCGCCCATTACGACGCCGTGGTGATGGCGACCCACAGCGACACCAGCCTTGCGCTGCTTGGCGACGCCTCGCCCAGCGAGCGCGCCATTCTCTCCGCTGTCAATTATCGCCCGAACGAGGTCTGGCTGCACCGCGATCTGTCGCTGATGCCGCGCCGGCGCGAGGCGTGGGCCGCATGGAACTATCTGGGTTCGACCGATCCGGCTGAGAAATCGCGCGTGTCCGTAACCTACTGGATGAACCGGCTGCAGGGAATCGATCCCTCGCGCCCGATCTTCGTGTCGGTCAACCCGCCGCGCCCGCCGCGCGAGGAACTGACCTTCGGCCAGTACAGCTATTCGCATCCGCAATTCGACGCCGCCTCGCTGGAGGCGCAACGCAGCCTGGAGGCCATCCAGGGCATCGGCCGCACCTGGTATTGCGGGGCATGGACGCGCTACGGCTTTCACGAGGACGGCCTCGCCTCTGGCCTCTCCGTCGCCGCGGCGCTCGGCTGCGACGCGCCTTTCGAGCGCACCGCCATTCGCCGGCCGGTGCTTCAACTCCAGGCCGCGGAATAGCGCGATGACCGGCGCACCTTCCGACATGCCCGCCTTGTCGCTCTACCGCGGCAAGGTAATGCATGCCCGGCTGAAGCCGGCGGGGCATCGCTTCACCTACGCCATGGCCTCCATGCTGATCGATCTGGACCGGCTGGAGGAGGCGGACCGCGCCTCGCCGGTCTTCTCGGTCAATCGCGGCAATCTGCTGGCCTTCCACGAGCGCGATCACGGCCCGCGGGACGGCTC
>JAUIBM010000473.1 GCA_030428345.1 Alphaproteobacteria bacterium
ACGAACGACGCGAAGAACTTCCACACCGTCCGGCGGTTCTCGCGCAATTTCGGCACGTTGATCTATGCGCTGAGGGCGCGCTTTCCCGCAGCCACGATCATCTGGTCGGGCGTGCTCGATCTGCAGGATGCGCCGGCGCTGCCGTCCCCGCTCGACCGCATCCTGGGCGTGCGCTCCCGCCTGATCGACGCGCGCGGGCGCACGCTCTGCCTGGAGCGCGGCGCGCTGGCCCCGCAATCGGAATGGCGCGCCGTCGCCGAAAACTTCTCGGCGGACGGATTCCACGCGAGCCGGGCCGGCTATGGCGAATGGGCGGAGAGCATGGCCAACTACATTCTGGAGCTTGAGGCGAACAAGGTGGCGACGCCCGCCGCGGGCGCGACCGTTTCGCCGGCGGGATAGCCAGGACCGGTGCGATTGCGATATTCAATGCCGGCTACAGGATCGGCGCAGATTTCGGGGAGGAACTACCATGCAATCATCCTATCATGCGATCTATGAGCGGTGGCGCAGCGACCCTCTGGGCTTCTGGGCCGAAGCCGCAGAGGCGATCGACTGGATGAAGCCGGCCGACACGGTGTTCGATCCCGCGCAGGGCGCATATGGACGCTGGTTCGCCGGCGCGCAGTGCAACACCTGCTACAATTGCCTGGACCGCCATGTGGAGCGCGGACGCAAGGGCCAGCCGGCCGTCATTTATGACAGCCCGATAACCGGGGCCAAGCGCACGATTACCTATGAGGAATTGCTGTCCGAGGTCCAGGCGCTGGCGCAGGTGCTGAAAGACAAGGGCATCGCCAAGGGCGATCGCATCATCATCTACATGCCGATGGTGCCCGAGGCGGTGGTCGCCATGCTCGCCTGCGCCCGGATCGGGGCGATCCATTCCGTGGTCTTCGGCGGCTTTGCCGCCCACGAACTGGCCACGCGCATCGACGATTGCGCGCCGAAGCTGATCATCGCCGCATCCTGCGGGCTCGAGCCGGGCCGCATCGTCGCCTACAAGCCGCTGCTCGACCGGGCGATCGCGGAATCGCGCCACAAGGTGACGACCACCATCATCCTGCAGCGCGAGCAGCATCGGTGCGATCTGGTCGAGGGGCGCGACTTCGATTACGCCGATGCCGTGGCCGAGGCGCGCGCCAATGGCGCCAGCGTCGCATGCGAGCCGATGGCTGCGACCGACCCCCTCTATGTGCTCTACACCTCCGGCACGACCGGCCAGCCCAAGGGCGTCGTCCGCGACAATGGCGGCCACATGGTCGCGCTCAAATGGTCGATGGACGCCATATATGGCGTCGAGCCCGGCGAGGTCTTCTGGGCGGCGTCGGATGTCGGCTGGGTGGTTGGCCATTCCTACATCGTCTATGCGCCGCTGCTGCATGGCTGCACCACGATCCTGTTCGAGGGCAAGCCGGTCGGCACGCCCGACGCGGGCACCTTCTGGCGCGTCATCTCCGAACACGGAGTCGCCGCGCTCTTCACGGCGCCGACCGCCTTCCGCGCCATCAAGAAGGAGGACCCTGCCGGCAAACTCGTCGCGGATTACGACCTGGCCGGTTTCCGCACGCTGTTTCTCGCTGGCGAGCGCGCCGACCCCGACACGATCCAGTGGGCCGAAAGAACGCTGCAGGTGCCCGTGATCGACCATTGGTGGCAGACCGAAACCGGCTGGACGATCGCCGGCAACCCCGTCGGGCTGGGCGCACTGCCCGTGAAATACGGCTCGCCGGCCGTTCCCATGCCGGGTTATGACGTCCAGGTGCTGGATGACGCCGGCCACGGCGTTCCGGCCAACACGCTCGGCAACATCGTCGTCAAGCTGCCGCTCCCGCCGGGCTGCCTGCCGACGCTGTGGAATGCGGAGCAGCGCTTCCGCGACGCCTATCTGGCCGAGTTTCCGGGCTATTACAAAACCGCCGACGCCGGCTTTGTCGACGAGGAGGGCTATCTCTTCATCATGGCGCGCACCGACGACATCATCAATGTCGCCGGCCACCGCCTCTCGACCGGCGCGATGGAGGAAGTCTGCGCCTCGCACCCGGATGTCGCAGAATGCGCGGTCATCGGCATATCGGACAAGTTGAAGGGCCAGGCGCCGGCCGGGTTCCTCATTCTCAATTCGGGCGTGTCTCGCGATCCGGCGGAAATCGAGAAGGAGGTCGTCGCCCTGGTGCGCGAGCAGATCGGGCCGGTGGCCGCCTTCAAGATCGCCATTGCCGTCCAGCGCCTGCCGAAGACCCGTTCGGGCAAGATCCTGCGCGGAACCATGCAGAAGATCGCCGACGGCGAGACCTGGAAAATGCCGGCGACCATCGACGATCCCGCGGTGCTCGAGGAGATCGGCGCGGCATCGGCATCGAGACCGCCGGATAGCAGGCGGTCGGCCCGCTGAGTCAACCAGTTGCGTCAATCACCTGCGTCAGGCCGCCGCGCGGCCCGCCGCCCGTCCCGAGAAGATGCAGCCCCCGAGGAACGTGCCTTCCAGCGCGTTGTAGCCGTGATAGCCCCCGCCGCCGAAACCGGCGGCCTCGCCGGCTGCGTAAAGTCCCGCGAGCTGCTCGCCGCCCGGCTGCAGCACCTGGCCCGAGAGGTCGGTCTCGATGCCGCCCAGCGTCTTGCGCGTCAGGATGTTCAAGCGGACCGCGATCAGCGGCCCGTTCTTCGGGTCGAGCAGCTTGTGCGGCTTCGCCACCCGCAGCAGCTTGTCGCCCAGATAGGCCCGCGCCTGGCGCAGGGCGTTGATCTGGGCATCCTTGCAGAAGGCGTTGTCCAGTTCGCGGTCGCGCGCCTCGATTTGCGACTTGAGTTCCGCGTGATCGAGCAGCCCGTCACCCGTGAGCCGGTTCATGCCGGCGACCAGGGTCTCCAGATCGCCGGCAACGATGAAATCCTCGCCCTTGTCCTTGAACGCCTCGACCGGCGCCGTCGCGCCCTTGCCGAGACGGCTCCTGAGCACCGCGCTCCACTTGCCTGAAGTGAAATCGGGATTCTGCTCCGAGCCGGAGAGCATGAATTCCTTCTCGATGATCTTCTGCGTCAGCACGAACCAGGAATAGTCGTGGCCGGTTGAAAGGATGTGCTTCAGCGTCGACAGCGTGTCGAAGCCGGGCATGCAAGGCGCCGGCAGGCGCTTGCCACGCGCATCGAACCACATCGAAGATGGGCCGGGCAGGATGCGGATGCCGTGCTTCGGCCAGATCGGATCCCAGTTCTTCACGCCCTCCGTATAGTGCCACATCCGGTCGGAATTGATGATCGCGGCGCCCGCCGCCTCGCTGATTGCGAGCATGCGCCCGTC
>JAUIBM010000474.1 GCA_030428345.1 Alphaproteobacteria bacterium
GTCCTCGATATTGTCCGAGGCAAAGCTGCCGCCGATGGAACCCGTCGCCTCATAGCTGTCTGCGCCAAGCCACTGGCGATATTCCTGCATCATGCCGTCGCCGGTATAGATGCCGGGCAGCGGCGAGGGAATCCAGCCCGATTCAAGCGTGTTGGTCGAATAGGCGCGGCTGCCCACCCGACGCAGGTCGACACCGGTTTCCTTGGCGGCCTCCAGGATCACGGACAGGATATAGGCCTTGTCCTCGTAGGGACCCCAGATTTCCAGGCCCGGCGCGCCGGCCATGCCGTGGCGCAGCGCCTGCACCTTCTTCGAGCCGACATTGATCCAGTCGACGTGGAAGAACTTGATCTCCGGCACGGGTCCGCTATTGATCTTCTCGAAGATCTTGTTGGCTTCGGGACCCTGGATCTGGAAGCGGTAATGGGTGCGGTAGATGGCCTTGCCGTCCGGCCGCGAATCCGAGCGCGGATCGCGGTGCACGCGCACATTCCATTTGCCGACAGCCTGCTGGAACTGGACCCAGTTCGCGGTCGGTGCGCGACCGACCAGCACGAACTTGTCCTCACGCTCGCGGAAGATGATCATGTCGCCGATGACATGGCCCGAGGGCGTGACCGGCACGAAATGCTTGGCGCGATTGAGGTCGAAATTGGCGAAGCTGTTGATGCCGACATGCTCGAGGAAGGCGGCCGCCTGAGGCCCTTCGACGATGACTTCGTCCATGTGATGCGTCTGGTCGAACAGCACGGCGGAGTCGCGCCAGGCGCGCTGTTCATCGCGCCAATTGGTATATTCCGGCGCGACGACCGGGTATACATACATCCCGACCTTTGAGTTGCGCAGCATTTGCACGGGGTTGCCAGACCCCTTGATAACAGCCTCTAGATTGGAAGCGGGCATGCTTTTCCTCCCGATTTTCAAGATACAATGTATACATATTTCGCGCACTGCCCCGACAATTGCAAGCACAAAACGCGCGCGAACATCGCGCGCCGCGCTTTCCCGGCACGCCCGGCCATGCGGCGGCGCACAATCGCTTACCTAGAGTCAGTCAACAACCAGAGCCAGGCTCGGGACACGCTCGATCAAGCTGCGGTCCTCGCCCAGAACATATTCCAGATTGTTCCGGGCCGTGCGGGCATGCTCGCGGGCGATCGCCTCGGCCCGCGCCCCTTCCCTGCCCGCGATCGCGGACAGCAAGGCGCGATGCTGCTCCTGGGCGAAATTGAGGGAACGGCGAAACGCCTCGATATCGGCCTTGTCCGGCAGGAAGGCCGATGGCGAGGCGAAGGGCAGCCGCATGACCCGGTCGACCTCGCGCCGCACCACCTCGCTGCCGCAAAGCCCGGCAAGAATGGTGTGAAACTCGGCATTGAGCTCGGAATACCGTTCGAAATCAACGTCGCCGGGCGAATCGCTGAAACAGGCGTCGAGATTGGCGACGGTTTCCCGCATCTTCCCCAGGCCCTCCGCCGAGGCGCCGCGCTCCGCCGCAAGACGCGCCGCCGTGCCTTCCAGCACGCCGCGCAACTCGATCGCGTCGATGACGTCGGCCATGCCGAAGGTGCGCACGACGAACCCCCCGCTGCTCACGCGGTCGAGCAGACCTTCCTCGGCAAGCCGCGACATCGCCTCGCGCACCGGCGTGCGCGAAATTTCCAATTGCTCGGCCAGTGGCACTTCGAACAGGCGCATACCGCCCGGCAATTCGCCGCTGAGAATTTTCGCACGCAACCCGATCAGGGCGCGGGTCGCGTGGGTCTTGCCGGAAATTTCGCCTGCCACTGCATTGCCTTCGAACGTCTTGAACGGAAAAAGTATACATTAACCGGTGTCGATGCGCCACATGGCGCGCGGAAATCCGCCAATGCGGCCCGATTCCCCAGCGGCAATACGGCAAATGCATCATCCCCGAGGAGGCGGATTGTATTCGCATCCCCGGCCGGAGCCGCTAGCGGCCGGGCAATATTGCGAGCACGATTGCAAGCGTGAGCATGCCGGCGATCGTCGTCGCCATGAGCGCTGCGGCGCACAGACCGTCCATGCCGAAGCGACGCCCGAAGATGGGATAGACGGTGAGCATGGGCACGCTGGCGATGAGAACGCCAACCGCGAACAGTTCCTGCGGCACCCCACCGACCAGCAGGAAGGTGGCCGTGACGGCGAGCGGATGCAGGATGAGCTTGCCAACGACGATCCAGCCGATATCAGCCGCAACGCTGCCGGGCGCCAGGCCGGCGACCACTCCGCCCACGACAAACAGCGCGCAGGGCGCCGAGGCCTTGGCCAGCATCTCGACCGCCGTCGCCACCCCTGCCGGCAACCCGACACCGAAATACGCCAACGCCCCGCCGAGCACGATCGCCCAGATCAGCGGCATCAGAGCCAGCCGCCGGCCGGCGACAGCCAGGGATCGCCAGACCGACCCCTTGCCGCCCATTCCGAGTTCGGCCAGCGCCAGCCCCAGCGGGATGATTAGGAGGTTTTCGACCAGCATGATCGGCGCAAGAGCGCCGAGCGCTGCGGCCCCGAAGACGAGCGAGGCGACGGGGAAGCCGATGAAACCGGTATTGGAGCAGGCGGCGCCCAGCCCGGCGATCGCCGAATGGGCGAGCGACCGCCGCGAGACAAGACGCCAGACCGTGACGATAGCAATGAACGAGACCAGCGAACCGAGTCCGTAGGCGAGGAAGAACCGGATGCCCACGCTGTGATGCACGTCCTGGTGCAAAAGCGCATTGAACATCAGCGCCGGCAGTGCGAAGTTGAGCACGAAGCTCGCCATGCCCTCGATGTGGATCGCCAAAGCGACGCCCGTGCGCACGGCAAGCAAGCCGATGCCGATCAGCAGAAAAATCGGCAGGATCAACGTGAGAAAGTCGGCCAAGGCGCGCCATGCGGGGAAGGTTTCGATCTGCCCGAACGGTCCCATCCTTCCGCCGGATCGAGCAGCAATGTATCCACAGTGCGTCCCGGCGATGCCGCTGTCAAATCCAAAACCGCCTTCCCACTCAAGCAACCACGGCGTTTCGGCGTCAAATGCCGCTTGGCTTGCCCAAGCTGTGTGTATACAATGCTGGCTTCAGATCAGCGCCTTGGGGCGCGGATCGGGAGTGTTTCCATGGGAGGAATCAACATGCTTGGAAAAATCGCGACGACGCTCGCGCTGGGAGCAGGCCTTGCCTGGTCGTCCGCGGCAATGGCTCAGGACACCGTCAAGATCGGCGTGATCCTGCCGTTCTCGGGCCCCTTTGCCGACGCGGCCAATCAGCTCGACGC
>JAUIBM010000475.1 GCA_030428345.1 Alphaproteobacteria bacterium
TCACGTAAACGTCACCACCACGTTTGAAACGATGGATGAGGCTCTGACCGAGATGCGTTCGCTCGGGTTGCCCATTCACGTGACCGAACTCGACGTCAATACGGCCGTTCGCGGCCAGGGAGGCTTCGGCGCTGACATCGCGGCCAGCGCGGGAGCGACCGCGGGTGGTCAGGTGGAGGAGGCGGAGAAGAAACTGGCCGATGCTTACGCCGGGATCTTTCGCGCTTTCCTAAAGCATGACGACGTCTTGGAAATGGTCACGTTCTGGGGCGTCAACGACGCCGTTTCCTGGCGTCGGCGCGGCTCTCCGCTCCTCTTTGACGGCAATAACGAGCCGAAGCTCGCCTTCGACGCCGTTGTCAGAACCGCCGCCAACGCCCTCTCTCCTCAGAGATAGCTCCGGTTTTCTTAGCGCGTCACGTCCTACACCATGAACATTTCCAGACCCCTTCTCTTCACCCGAGCCGGAATCATTAGTATTCTCGCTGCAGCAGCGGCAGCATCCGGTCAGAACTCGAACTTCGAAGATACCCAATTCGAGCCCAACGAGGGGCTCCCCCCGCTTGAGTACATGGAGGCTCCGGCGCCGCTGCCAAACTACATCCCGGACGCGCGTTGGGGGACATTGGGAGATCCCATCACCACCATGCAGAAGCCTCTCTCCCCGGAGGAATCGATGAGGCATCTCGTGACGTTTCCGGAGTTCGAGATCTCGATGTTCTCTTCCGAGCCTGCCATCTACAAACCGCTCTGGCTCGCGTTCGACCACCTGGGACGGGCATGGATTTCCGAGACGATCGATTACCCGAACGAGCTGCAATCGATCGGTGAGGGGCGTGATCGATTGAGAATCGTGGAAGACTCGGACGGGGACGGCATTGCCGATCAGTTCACCGTCTTCGCCGACAACCTCAGCATTCCCACGAGCTTCGTGTTCTCGAATGGTGGTGTCATCGTTGTGCACTCGGGGCGCACGGAGTTCTTCAAGGATACCGATGGCGACGATCGCGCCGACGAACGAAGGGTGCTTTTTGAGGGCTGGAGCATGCGCGACACCCACGCGACGGTCAGCCAACTGGATATGGGGCACTGTGGGCTACGCCGGGTTCGAAGGCGAGGTTGGAGGTGAGCACGTCCGGTTCGGTCAGGGCATTTTCCGGTTCAAGCCTGACGGCTCGGCTCTCGAATTCATCCGTTCGAGCAACAACAATACTTGGGGGCTCAGTCTGACCGAGGACAACATCATCGTCGGTTCGACGGCCAATGGCAACGCAAGCATGTATATGCCCATTCCCAACCGCTACTACGAGGCGGTGAGCGGTTGGTCGGCTGCGCGCCTGGAGTCCATCGCCAGCACCCAGAGAATCTATCCCATCACGGACAAGGTGCGGCAGGTCGATTATCACGGTCGCTACACCGCTGGAAGCGGGAGTTCCATTTACACCGCGCGCAGTTTTCCAAAAGCGTTTTGGAACCGAGCTCAATTCGTGGCGGAGCCGACGGGGCATCTGCTTGGCCTGTTCTTCCTGGAGCGAAATGGTGCCGATTTGATTGCCAAAAACTCGCGGAATTTCCTCGCCAGCGACGACGAGTGGACGGCGCCGATCTATGGAGAACTCGGCCCTGACGGATCCCTGTGGGTGGCCGACTGGTACAACTACATCATTCAACACAACCCGACCCCGCAGGGGTTCGAGACCGGCAAAGGTGCCGCCTACGAAACACCGCTTCGCGACAAAACCCACGGTCGGCTTTATCGTGTCACGCATCGACAAGGCACTCCTTCCAATGGGGAAGACCTCGATCTCGCCAAACCAGAGCGCCTGGTGGGTGCTTTGCGAAATGACAACATGCTCTGGCGCATGCACGCGCAGCGTTTGCTTGTGGAGCGCGGTCAGTTGGACGTCGTTCCCGGGTTGGTCGCTCTCGCCCAAGACCAAGCTACCGACGAGCTCGGTTTGAATCCGGCTGCCATCCACGCTCTGTGGGCAATGGACGGCCTCGGTGCCCTGAATGGATCTCACAGGGCCGCGAACCAGGCAGTTCTCGCTTCGCTGAAGCATCCGTCTCCTGGCGTCCGGCGAGCTGCGCTCATGGTATTGCCCAGAAACGAAGCGACTCTCGGCGCCGTGTTGGAGGGCGGATTGCTCGGTGATGCGGACGCACAGGTGCGGATGGCGGCGTTCCTCGCCCTCTCAGAACTGCCAGCGAGTGATATGTCTGCTAATGCGGTTTGGGAAGGCATTCGCGACCCACGGAACATGGGCGACCGTTGGATTGGGGATGCGGCAACGGCAGCCGCCGCAAACAACGATAGCGCCTTTATCAAGGCGATCCTTGCAAGTTCCCGTGCAGAACCCTTGAAGTTCGAGGGTCGATTGACAGATTTGGTGAAAGTCGTGACGCGGCACCACGCCGAACGCGGAGTTGAGGGAGATATCGTTGCCACGCTTTCCAGCCTCAAAGGATCGGATCCCGGTGTCGCCATTGTAGTGCTCGACGGGCTCTTGGAGGGCTGGCCCGAAGGCGCTGCGCCTCAGCTATCAGAGGATGACAAGGCGCAGATGGAAGCCGTCATGGACTCGCTGCCCCAAAGCGTGCGAGATCGCTTCTTGAGTTTGGCATCGCGTTGGAGAGTGCCTGGTTTGTTCCCGGGCCGGTTGGAATCCGTTTTGGCATCGCTGAAAAAGCAGATCGCGGACACCACCGCTGAAGAAGAGGCCAGGGCTGCAGCGGCGAGCCGCTGGATAGGGCTCGATGACCGCGCAGAGGTCGCCGAGGAGATCCTCAGCCATGTCACGCTCCTGACCCCGCCTTCGTTGGCCACGGCAATGATCAATGCACTGGCCGACAGCCGAAACGAAGCGACCGGCACCGCCGTCACCGCACACTGGCAAAATTTCACCCCGGCTGTGCGCCGCGCCGCGACCGGCGTACTGGTCCGGCGTTCGGAGTGGGCACTGGCTCTGCTGGACGCTGTGCAAGAAGAAACCATCGATCGCGCGGACGTCGCACCCGAATACTGGGCGCAACTTCGGCGCAATCGGAACCGGCGTGTCGCCGGTCGCGCCAACCGTCTGGCCGACGCGGTGCTCGAGGTCTCGGCCGACCGGGCGGCGGTCGTCGAGCGTCTGCTCCCCTTGGCTAAGGAGAAGGGCGATGCCGCGAGGGGAAAACAGGTCTTTGCCGCCAGCTGTGCAGTCTGCCACAAGATCGGAAATGAAGGAGGCAAGGTCGGGCCGGATCTAACCGGCGTTCACGCCCGGGA
>JAUIBM010000476.1 GCA_030428345.1 Alphaproteobacteria bacterium
CAGGGCGGCGGCGCGGGCGCGGTAAAGATCCTTGTGCATGGTGTCGAGCGTCGGCTGGTCGCCCGTATAGGAATGGATCGTCGTCATCATGCCATGGTCGATGCCGATCGCCTCGTTGAGGACCTTGGCCACCGGCACCAGGCAGTTGGTGGTGCACGAAGCGTTGGAGACGACCAGATGATCCTTCGTCAGTCCCTGATGGTTGACGCCATAGACCACGGTATAGTCGGCGCCGTCGGACGGAGCCGAAACCAGCACGCGCTTGGCGCCGGCCGTGAGGTGCGCGGCCGCCTTGTCGCGCGCGGTGAAGATGCCGGTGCATTCCAGCGCGATGTCGACCCCCAGATCGCCCCAGGGCAGTTTGGACGGGTCGCGCTCGGCGAACACCTTGAAGGATTCGGAACCGACGCTGATCGTGTCGCCGTTCACGGTGACTTCATGCGGGAAGCGGCCATGCACCGAATCGAAGCGCATCAGATGGGCGTTGGTTTCGACCGGGCCCAGATCGTTGACCGCGACGACGTCGATGTCGGTACGGCCCGATTCGAAGATCGCGCGCACGACATTGCGGCCGATGCGGCCAAATCCGTTGATTGCTACCCTGACGGCCATGAGCTTACCTCCGGTTTCGGCGACGGTGTTGGGTGTCGATGCGCCGGTCGGCGCATCGCGGTTACGACGATCTCATAGCGGCAAAACCGGCACTCGCAAAGATGGCGCGCCGGCGCCTTATGCCAGTTTCGCCTTCGCCGCCTTGACGATCGCTTCCGGCGTGATGCCGAAATGACGATACAGTTCCTCGTAAGGGCCTGAAGCGCCGAAGCCGGTCATGCCGATGAAGACGCCATCCTCGCCGATGAAGCGTTCCCAGCCCTGGGAAACGGCGGCCTCGACCGCGATGCGCACCGGCGCATCGCCGATCACCGCCTTGCGGTACTTGGCGCTCTGACCGGCGAAAAGCTCGAAGGAGGGCACCGATACGACACGCGCCGCAATGCCCTGGTCCTCCAGCGCCTTGTGTGCGGCGCAGGCGATCTCCACTTCCGAGCCGCTGGCATAGATGCTGACCTGCGCCTCGCCGGAGGCCGGCTGCAATTCATAGGCGCCGCGCGCGCAAGTGTTCTCGCTGGCGTATTCGCGCCGCAGGGTCGGCAGGTTCTGTCGGGTCAGCGCCAGCACGCTGGGCGTCGACTTGTGCTCCAGCGCGATCTGCCAGCATTCGGCGGTCTCCACCGCGTCGGCGGGGCGCATGACCACGAGATTGGGGATGGCGCGCAGAGCGGCCAGATGCTCGACCGGTTGATGCGTCGGGCCGTCTTCGCCAAGACCGATCGAATCATGGGTCAGAACGTGAATGACGCGCAGGCCCATCAGCGCGGCGAGGCGGATCGCCGGCCGGCAATAATCGGAAAACACCAGGAAGCCGCCCGAATAGGGGATCAGACCGCCATGCAGGGCGATGCCGTTCATCGCCGCGGCCATGGCGTGCTCGCGGATGCCGTAATGGATGTAGCGTCCCGAAAAATCGGTCGGCTTGATCGCGGCGGTCTGGCTGGTCTTGGTGTTGTTGGAGCCGGTCAGGTCGGCCGAGCCGCCGATCGTTTCGGTGACGACGCCGTTGATCACCTCCAGCGCCATTTCGGAGGATTTGCGGGTCGCGACCTTGGGCCTGTCGGCGATCAGCTTCTGCTTGTAGTCCGCCATCGCCTGGTCGAGGCCCGGCGGCAGGTCGCCGCGCATGCGGCGCTCGAACTCGCCCCTGGTGTCGGCGTCGAGCGCGGCGAAGCGCTTTTCCCATTCCTTGCGCTTCTGGCCCGAGCGCAGTCCGGCGATGCGCCATGCGTCGAGGATCTCGGCAGGAACCTTGAAGGGCTCGCAATCCCAGCCGAGCTTGGCGCGCGCGCCCTTGATCTCTTCAGCGCCCAGCGGCGAGCCATGCGCCTTGGACGTGCCGGCCTTGGTCGGCGCGCCGTACCCGATGGTGGTGCGCGCAGCGATGAAAGTCGGCTTTTCGCTTTCGCGCGCCTTGGCGAAGGCGGCGGCGAGCTCGGCCGGCTTGTGGCCGTCCACGTGAATGGTGTTCCAGCCGGACGCCTTGAAGCGGGCAATCTGGTCGGTGGAGTCGGAAAGGCCGATCGGCCCGTCGATCGAGATGTCGTTGTTGTCCCAGATCACGGTGAGGCGCGACAGTCGAAGATGGCCGGCCAGCGCCAGCGCTTCCTGGCTGATGCCTTCCATCAGGCAGCCGTCGCCAACCAGGCACCAGGTGCGGTGATCGACGATGTCGCTGCCGAATTCCTGCGCCAGCTTGCGTTCGGCGATCGCCATGCCCACGGCGTTCGCGAAGCCCTGGCCGAGCGGACCGGTGGTCGTCTCGATGCCCGCGGCGTGGCCGTATTCGGGGTGTCCCGCCGTCTTCGATCCGAGCTGGCGGAAGTTCTTGATCTCCTCGATGTCGATGTCCTCATATCCCAGCAGATAGAGCAGGGAGTAGAGCAGCATCGAGCCATGCCCGGCCGACAGAACGAAACGGTCGCGGTCCGGCCATTCCGGCTGCTTCGGGTCGAAGACCATGAACTGCGAAAACAGGACGGTCGCGATATCGGCCGCGCCCATGGGCAGGCCGGGGTGACCGGAATTCGCCTTCTCCACCGCGTCCATGGACAGGAAGCGGATCGCATTGGCCATGCCGGCCAGCTTGTCTGTGTCTTTCATGAGGATCGTACGGTCCCTGTTGCCCCAACCCTGCGGGCGGTTCACGCCCTGGAAATCAAGCACGCGCCGGCCGCAAGGGTTTGGCCGGGCCCGATCCGGGCGCACTTCTATCAGGAGAAGAGAGCGAGTCAATCTTTGCCGGCTTTTGCATTGCTTGCTTGCGCAGTCGTCAGACGGTGGATATTGCGCCTTTACGCCGGAAAATGCGCTCCGGACGATGCATTTCACGGGGAATTGTTGACGTTCAATTCGTGCGAAGTCTAATGTTTTGCGCATAAGCGGTTGGATCGGCGGGAATTCCCCTTGGCCAGCCGTTCGGGACGGGAATCACGCGGCAAACGGAGACGGGCAAACCCGATGCGCCGCCGGAACATGTTGATCGACGCCGGGCCGAATTCGAGCTTGCCCGCGGCAGGTCTCAGGCTCCGGTCGCCCGCCGGGGTGGCGAGTGTAGCAGTGTGAGTACGATATGAATGCGTCGAAACCTACCAGCGTTTCGGGCCCGTCCGGTGTGAGTGGGGCCTTGCAAAGGCTGGACAGAGCGCTCGA
>JAUIBM010000477.1 GCA_030428345.1 Alphaproteobacteria bacterium
CCACAGCACCACCGGGTCGTGGGTGCTGCGGTTCACCTCCCGGAACAGGTAGAACATCGCCACGCCGGCCGCCCCCGCAGTGGTGAGGAAGAGGATCGCCGGCGGCTCCTCCTCTCCGGCCCAGACCTTCAGTCCGGCATTGTCGCGTCGTACCATGACGATCATGCCAATGGCCAGGAACGCCGTGAAGAAGGCGTCCCATCCGGCGATGATCGCCCAATCGGGATGGACGAACCACAATGCAGCGGCCACGGCCACGCCCACGGCGCTCGCCGCCGCGAAGCTGCGATGACGCCGGATCGCTTCAAGCATTGCCCGCCACCGCGCGCCGCACCGCCAGTTCCAGGCCCTGCAGGAAGGCGGAGCGGTCGCGCTGCGAAAAAGGTGCATTGAAGCCGGAGATCGCGCCGGCCTCGCGCAGATCCTGCGACAGATTGCGCAGGGCGCTGGTCATGCCAATGCTGGTTTCGTCGTGCAGGCGGCCCTTTTCCGAGACCACATGCACGCCCCCCGCGACAAGACGGCTCGCCAGCGGAATATCGGCGGTGACCGCGATATCGCCGGGCCGGGCGTGCTCGACAATCCAGTCGTCCGCGGCGTCGAAGGCGCCTGAGACCGTGACATTGCGCACCATCGGATCGCGCGAGGGGCGAAGGCCGGAATTGGCGACGAACACCACTTCCAGTCCACGGCGCTCGGCAACCTTGAGCACTTCGGGCTTTACCGGACAGGCGTCTGCATCGACATAGACGATCGGGGCCATTTCAGGAGCCTGCCCCGGGCGCTTTGCGCCGACACCGCAGGCAATGGCGGCAACGCAACCTCGCGCAGGCGCGCCCGCATTCCGCCACAGCCACAACCATCGCCAACTCCCTCATGCACCGGCCCGAACGCCATTGCCTACAGACCCGCCTCCCGCCCCATATCGACCGCATTTGCTGCCGAGAAGACGGAATGCAACTCTATTACACGCCCAATTCGCCCTATGCCAGAATCGCCCGGATCGCCTTGCGCGAATACGGTCTGCTGGCGCGGGCGAGCGAACGCCTCGCCGCAAACCGGATGCCCGACAATCCGGTCCTGCAGTTCAGTCCGGTCGCAAGGGTGCCGACGCTGCTGCACGACGGACTGGCGATAACCGAGACGCGCCATGTCTTCCGCTACATCGCCGAACTGGCGGGCCGGCAGGATACCGGCGCAGCGGACTGGCCTTCGATTGCGCAGGAGGGCCAGTTCCTCGGATTCCTGGAGGGAATCTCGGCGTGGGTGCGCGAGAACCGCCGCGAAGGGCCGCAGCGATCCACGTTCCTGCTCCAGGTGGAAGACGACAGGGCGCGCCGATGCCTGAGGGCGTTTGAAATCGCCGCAGCGCAGTCGCCGCTCCCCGGCATTCCCTGTTTCAGGACGACAGTGCTGGCCTGCGCCCTCTCCCTGATGGATCTGCGCGGGTTGGTCCCTGGCTGGCGCGAGGAACATGGCGCTCTCGCAGCCTGGTACGACGACCAGGCTGCGCGTCCGTCGATGCGGGAAACCGCGCCGGCGCTATAGCCGGAGCCCTCCCGGCCAAAACGCGCTCAGACCAGTTCGTCGACCGAGGAAATGACCTTGCCCACCAGGCCATAGGCCATCGCCTCGTCGGTGTTCATCCAGAAATCGCGCTGCGTGTCCTGCGCGATGCGCTCGGGCGTCTGGCCGGTCGCCTCGGCGAACAGCTTGTTGAAGCGCTCGCGCATCAGGCCGATCTGGCGCGCCTGGATCTCGATGTCGGAGGCCTTGCCGCCAACCCCGCCGCTCGGCTCGTGCAGCAGGAAGCGGGTGTTCGGCAGGCAATAGCGGTTCTTCGGCTCCGCCCCGACGAAGATCAGCGCGCCGGCGCTCGCCACCCAGCCGCTGCCGATGGTGCGGACCGTCGGGCGAATGAACTTGATCAGGTCGTGCACCATGTCGCCCGATTCCACGTGTCCGCCCGGCGAGGAGATGAACATGTTGATCGGAGCGTCGCTCTCCTGCGCGAGGGCGAGCAGATGGCCGGCCGTCTGCCGCGCAAGGCGATCGTTGATCTCGCCGGTCACGATCACATTGCGGCTCTTGAACAGCAGCGAGTCGATGGCGGTCCCCGAGGGGCCTTCCGGCTTGCGTTCGCCTTCTTCGAGATAAATCGGATTCATCGCCAGTTCCTTTCTGCGGACGGGCTATTTCAAATGGTCAGTAGACGACGACGCTGCGGATGCTCTCGCCGGCATGCATCAGGTCGAAGCCCTTGTTGATGTCTTCCAGCGGCAGGATATGGGTGATCATCGGGTCGATTTCGATCTTGCCGTCCATATACCACTCGACAATCTTCGGCACGTCCGTGCGTCCGCGCGCCCCGCCAAAGGCGGTGCCCATCCAGGTGCGCCCGGTGACGAGCTGGAACGGGCGGGTGGAGATTTCCTGTCCCGCCCCGGCAACGCCGATGATCACGGACTTGCCCCAGCCGCGATGCGAGGATTCCAGCGCCTGACGCATCACCTTGACGTTGCCGGTCGCGTCGAAGCTGTAGTCGGCCCCGCCGATCTGGTCGGCGCCGCGCTTGGTCATGTTGACCAGATAGGGAACGAGGTCCTCCCCCACTTCCTTGGGGTTGACGAAATGGGTCATGCCGAACTTCTCG
The DNA here is from genome assembly GCA_030428345.1 of Alphaproteobacteria bacterium. Lineage (GTDB taxonomy): Bacteria > Pseudomonadota > Alphaproteobacteria > Rhizobiales > Rhizobiaceae > BOKV01. The sequence continues at coordinate 2,654 of JAUIBM010000477.1, forward strand.
CCCCATTCCTTCTTGTCGTTGTTGAGATCGACGCCGATGATCATGTCGGCCCCGGCGAGGCGCAGCCCCTGGATGACGTTAAGGCCGATGCCGCCAAGTCCGAAGACGATCGCAGTCGCGCCGATTTCCACCTTGGCGGTATTGATGACCGCGCCGACGCCCGTGGTCACGCCGCAGCCGATGTAGCAGATCTTGTCGAAAGGAGCGTCCGGATTGACCTTGGCGACCGCAATCTCGGGCAGGACCGTGAAATTGGAGAAGGTCGAGCAGCCCATGTAGTGCAGCACCGGTTTGCCATCCAGGCTGAAGCGGCTGGTGCCGTCGGGCATCAGGCCCTGACCCTGCGTTGCGCGGATCGAGGTGCACAGATTGGTCTTGCGCGACAGGCAGGACGGGCATTCGCGGCATTCGGGCGTATAGAGCGGAATGACATGATCGCCCTTGCGCACCGAGGTCACGCCTGCGCCGACATCGACCACCACGCCGGCGCCTTCATGGCCCAGGATCGCCGGGAAAAGGCCTTCCGGATCGGCGCCCGAGAGTGTGAATTCGTCCGTGTGGCAAATGCCGGTCGCCTTGATCTCGACCAGCACCTCGCCCGGTCCCGGCCC
>JAUIBM010000478.1 GCA_030428345.1 Alphaproteobacteria bacterium
GATCCCGGCACGGGCGCCGCCGCCGACGTCGCCGGTGAAATCGACCCAGCGCGCTCCCTCGCCGCTAACCGCGTCGCCGCCCTCGCGGCCGTCCTGGTCGCGGACCGTGCCGCCATTGGCGACGATCATCGAATCGGCGACGCGCACGTTGAAATAGGCGTGGCGCGTCGGGCCAAGCCGAAGCGCCCACTCGCCGCTGCCGATTTCCGACACAACATCGATGCGGTGGCGCTTCTGGCCGGCCTCGACGGTCGTGACCCGGCGTTCGCGCGCGATGATCCTTCCTGCGGAGGCGGCCCATTCGATCGGCCCGCGCCACTCCAGTTCCTGGGTGATCTGGAAACGCCCACCCCCCAGATCGCGCGGAACGCAGGAGGTCTCGACGATCCGTCCGGGCGCACGCCCCTGGAACACCTCGTCGACATAGAAATTATAGGTGTATTCCTCGATCGTTCCGCCTGCGGCCGGCATCAAGGCGTGGAGATGATCCGAACCGATCCACATGGAGGCATGATGCGGATGGTCGGCAGGCCGCTCGCATGTGACGCAATAGCCGGCCGGCGTCATCAGAGGGTAGACATAGGAACGAAAATCGCCCTGCGTCAGCGCCAGCACCGTCCTGCCCTTCCAGGTCAGCCGCTGGCGATGGGTCTTTGCCCAGGCCCCGCGCGGCAGCGCGATGCTGTCGGAAACAAACGCAAAATCAGACATTGGCGGTGCTCCCGCGCACGATCAGGGTCGGAGAATGCATGGCGCGATAGCGCGGCGGCTTTTCGTCGGCAGCCGGCGCCGGGCGTTCGATCTGCCTCAGCAGATGACCACCGCAGGCATAGGCGAGTTCGTAGACCGGCAGGGCCATCGTGGTCAGCCCGGGTCCCCACCAGCGAAACCACGGCGCGTCGCCGAAGCCGACCGCCGACAACTCCGCCGGCACATCGATGCCCAGCCGGCCGATCGCCTCCAGAACGCCCACAGTCAGGCCGGCGCCGGCCGCGACGACAGCCGTCGGCCTGTGCGCCGACGACCAGAGTTCAGCCATGGCCTTTTCGGCAAAGCGCGCATCGGGCGGCCCCGTGCGCACCAGGTCGGCCGGCAGATCGAGCCCGCGCCTGGCGAAAGCCGCAGCAAATCCGGCATGGCGGTCGCGGCCGGTGGAGAGGGCCTCCTGGCCGCCGACATAACCGATCCGGCGATGCCCGCCGTCCAGGAGATGCAGCGTTGCCGTCTCGATGCCGCGATGGTCGTCGATCCCGAACCACGGCGTGTCGCCGCCGGCCACGTCACGAATCAGTTCCGTCGAACGCAGGCGCCGGACCAACGCCAATGTTTCGCGGCGCGGCGAGGGGGACAGCGCGATCACCATGCCCGCGGCCCGCGCCTCGACAAGACTGCGCACCTGCTTGAGCTCCGAATCGGGATCGTCGCGGGTCGCGGCGAGCACCATCTGGTAGCCGGCATCCTCGCAGCATTTCGCCAAAGCCATGGCGGCCGCACCGTAGAAGTCGTTGCGCACATCCGGCACGATCAGGCCGATCAGCGTCGAGTGCCCCGTACGCATCGAGCGCGCCGCCGAATGGGCGACATAGCCATGCTGCTCGGCGAGCGAGCGCACCCTCGCCTTCATCGCATCGCTGATCTCGGGCCGGTCGGCAAGCGCCCTGCCAACCGTGGAGACCGACACGCCAAGCATGGCGGCAATGTCCTTCATCGTAACGGGGGGATTATCCAAATTCGTCGTCATTCCCGCATGGTCGCGCAATCTATTCCCAGCGATTGCGGATTTGCAACTCTGATTTTTTCAATTGCAACGCAAACGTTTGCGCCATAAGCTCACCGGAGTTCCAACGAAGGCAAGGGGAACGGAGGAGCAGCTTGCGCGAGGGTCCCGCAGAATTGCGCACCACGCACCCGCCTCGCAATGGGCGGCCGGGCAGCGGCTTGCGGTCAGTCCCTCGGCATCAGCCCGACCGTATGGGCCGAAAGCTCCGTGTCGGAAAAAAGCTCGGGATGGGCGACCGCGATCCGGCGCAATGCGACCAGTATCTCGCGCAGGTGACGCCGCATCATCTGCTCGGCAGCCTCGGGATCGCGCGCGGCGATCGCATCGACGATCGCCTGATGCTGGCTGATCAGAAGCGGCATCGGCGAGGTATCGGGCAGGCTGAGAAACCGGACCCTGTCTGTCTGCACCCGGGCGCGCTCGACGATGCGCCAGGCATAGTCGCAATGGACGATGTCGGCGATAGCCCGGTGGAAGGCCTCGTCACTGTCGTTGAACCGGCGGTAGTCGTTCTCGCGGGCCGCGGCAAGCTGCGCGCCGATCATGTCGCGCAGACCCTGGACCTGGGCATCGCTCGCCAGTCGCGTGGCGTGGTGGGCGATATCGGCTTCGATCGCCTCGCGCACGAGTCGCGCATTGGCCACATCCCGCACGGAGATCTTCGCGACATAGGTGCCCCGGCTCGGGCGGATTTCGACCAGTCCAGCCTCGGAAAGCTTGATGAAGGCTTCGCGGACAGGCTGCCGGCTGACGCCGAAGCGCGACGCGATGTCCTTCTCCGACAGCGCTTCGCCCGGCAGCAATTGAAGCTCGGCAATGCCCTGCCGGAGCGTCGCGACAAGCTGCGGCGCGATCGGATCAGTCAGTTTCAGGGATACGTCCATCAATCTGGCTCTTGTCATTGCGACGTGACTTTGTATCATACCGGTATGGTGCCATACCGCAAGCTATTGCATCTGGGGCTGCTGTGACTGTCATTTGGGAGGAAGCCAATGAAGAAACGATCTGGAACCATTCTTGAAGTGAACCGACGCCATTTTGTGGCCGCTGGCGCGGCCGCACTTGCAATGCCTGCCATATTCACCAGCGCTCGCGCGCAGGACAAGTTCGTCTGCAAGATCGCGCACACCGAAGCCATCGGCTCGCCGCTGACCAATGCGTTCGAGGCGTGGAAGAACACGATGAACGAGAAGAGCGGCGGCCGCATCGAGGCGCAGCACTTCCCGGCCGGACAGTTGGGCAAGCTGGGCGAACTGCTGGAGGGCAGCCGCATCGGCACGATCCAGGTCACGACGGCCGGCCCGGACTCCGAGGAGGCCATCGCGCCAGAGATCGCCGCTTTCGGCGGCGCGCCCGGCTTCATCTACAAGAACGAGGCCCATGTCGACGCCGTTCTGCAGGGACCGCTCGGCGAGGAATGCTCGCAGATCGCGCGCGCCAAGACCGGCGTCGAATTCGTCGCCTATGGCGAGACCGGCTTT
>JAUIBM010000479.1 GCA_030428345.1 Alphaproteobacteria bacterium
GTTGAGCGCGAGGGCCGAGCCCATGGTTCCAAGGCCGATAAGGCCGATTTCGGCTTCGTTCATTGCGCTTATCCATCCATCCCGTTGATTGCAGCCGCCAATCGGCCCAGGCTGGCAATTTACGCAATCGCCGGCACATGACCAGACTGGGCGGCCGGAAAACCGCCGCAAGGGCTTGGATCAGGCGTCACTCTTCCGCCTGATCGCGGCCACCGGAACCCGAGCGCAGCGCCATCGTCGCGTTCACCGCCGCGCGATGATTGGCGTGGGCGAACTTCAGCAGCATGTCCAGTTGCGCGTCGCTATAGCCGTAGAGTTCTTCCATCCAGTCGGCATAGGCGCGCCGGTTGATCGCGCGGATTTCCTCGATCCGGTGCCGGATCGGCTGGAGAAACAGCCGCCTGCGGTCGTCGGGATCGCGGACGCGCTCGATATAGCCGGCCTTCTCGATCCGGTCGACGACGCCCGTGATCGCGCCAGTGGTCAGCCCCGTCGCCTCGGCGAGACGGCCCGGCGTGACGTTATCTCCAAGGGTGATGATGAAGAGGCATTCCAGATCGGTCTGGTGCAGTCCGAGAAGGGCGGCCAGAACGCCGCTATACAGCGTGCGTTGGGCGCTCGCGGCGCGGATGGTGCGCTCCAATTCCTCGACCCGGGCCTTCTTGCTGCTCATTGGACGCCTCGAACGGGCTGCTGATCGCGGATGTTGACAGATTTGGAAATTTGTTCAGTTATTGACTGATTATCTTAGTGACTAAGGAAAATCATGCGCATGCGCAAGCTTGGGGCATCGCATGCGAGCGTGAAGGACCGATCCCCAGATGGCGCGAGCGATCGTCATTGACACCGATCCCGGCCAGGACGATGCGCTGGCCATCCTGCTGGCGCTCAGTTCCGCCGCGGATCTCGACCTGCTGGGCGTCACCACCGTGGCGGGCAATGTCGGCGTGGAGCAGACGACCGTCAACGCGCTGCGCATCTGCCAACTGGCCGGGCGCAGCGACGTACCGGTCTACAAGGGTTGCCCGCAACCGATCTTGCGTCCCCTGCATACGGCGGAGTTCGTTTGCGGCCCGGACGGCCTTGCCGGCATGCATCTGGACGCTCCCCGCCACGCGGCGCGGGACCAGCACGCCGTCGCCTTCCTGATCGAATTGCTTCGGACAAGCCTGGCGCCGGTCACGCTCTGCGCTTTGGGTCCGCTGACCAATCTGGCCCTTGCCTTCACCCAGGCGCCGGAGATCAAGGCGAAGATCGACCGGCTCGTCATCATGGGCGGCGCGCGGGACCTTGGAAACATGACGGCGGCAGCCGAGTTCAACTTCTTCGTCGACCCGCATGCGGCCGCCGCCGTCCTGCGATCCGGCGTCCCCATTACGCTGTTCCCGCTCAATGCGACCTATCAGGCCGTCGCGACGCCCGCCCGCCTCAAGGGCTTCGACGAGGACGGCAAGGTCGGGCGGCATGTCCTTTCGATGCTGCGGCGCGAGCGGCCCGGCGGCGCCTCGCTCGGCGGCAATGACGGCCACCCGATGCACGATCCCTGCGTGATCGCCTATCTTCTCTGGCCCCAATTGTTCGAGGGGCGCGATTGCCATGTGGATATGGAAACCGCCGAAGGCACAACCGTTGGACGCTCGACAATCGACTGGTGGGGGCGCAGTGGACAAACACCCAATGCGCATGTCATCGGAACGGTGAACGCGGATGAGATGTTCGCCCGGATCGCGGCGAGCATGCGCATCCTCGACGAACGGACCGCAAAGGAACCGAAGGCAATTTCATGACCCACATGCTTGACGATCTCAGCCGCGCCGCCGAACGCTCGATCGCCGCGATGCAGGACGCCGCGCGCAAGGCGCGAACCGATCATGCCGCCGCCGAGCTGACCCGCCACATGCTGCTCACGACGCAGAAATTCCTGGATCGCGGCCGCGCCGGCGCGATCGAGGCGGTCGTCTCGGACTGGCTCGGCGCGTGGCATCTCAGCCGGGACGAATGGCCGGAAATCGCATCGGAAATGGAAACCCTGACCGGCGCGTTCTACGATTATTGCGCCTCGCCCTCGGATGCGACCGACCAGGCCGTGCGCGATGCCTGGGCAGGGCTGAAAGCGGCGCACGATACGCCGGAACGCACGCTCGAGGACCAGATGGCGTGGCGCTCGGTCTGCGCCCATGGCTGGTGGGGCGATGTCAGCCCCGCGCCGGACGGCTACCGTGATCACGACGAAGCACGGCCAAGGGCTCCCTTCTGGACCAAGTCCTGCCCGCCGGAGTGCCTTGGATGAGGAAAGGGCATTCCAGCCTCGCGGCCATGCGGGGCGCTCCGGGCCGCCGCGATGCGGGCGCTGCCGCATGAGCGCCAAGATCCTAATCGAGCGATACGGCACGCTTGTCGCCGGCATCGCGCTGTTCGTGTTCATGCTGGTGGCGGCCGATAATTTCGCCTCGACGGCCAATCTGCTGAACGTGCTCAAGCAGGTCAGCTTCCTGACGATCCTGGCGATCGGCTTCACCTTCGCGCTGATCGCGTCGGAGCTCGATCTCTCCTTCGCCAATGCCTGCAGCCTTTCCGCCGTGGTGATCGGCAGCCTGATCTCACGCGATATCGCCTGGCCGCTGGCGGTGTGCGCCGGAATTGCCGTCGGACTCATCGCAGGGCTGCTTAACGGCTTCCTGGTGACCGTGCTCAAGGTCCCTTCCCTGATCTCGACGCTGGGGACCGCCTCGGTCGCCAACGGGCTGGCCTTCATGATCACGGGCGGCGTCGCCTTTGTCGGCCGTTGGGACCAGAACTTCCTGTTCCTGGGCCGGGGCAAGATCGGACCGGTCCCGGTCATCATCCTGTTCACGCTCGCCATCGTCATCGCGGCGCTGATCCTGTCGACGCAGACGCGCACCGGCGTACACCTGCAGGCGACGGGCGAGAACGAGGACGCGGCGCGCCGCTCGGGCATCAATACGCGGCGCTGCAAGGTTCTGGGGCTTGCCCTTTCCGGCCTGGCGGCCGGGATCACCGGCGTGTTCCTCGTCGCGAACCTTTCGTCCGCGGCTCCGCAGATGGCCGGCGATTTCCTGCTCAACGCGATCGCTGCAACCCTGCTCGGCATGACCATGTTCACCCCATCCAAGCCGAATATCCTGGGCACCTTCGTCGGCGCGCTGATCATCGTGATCCTGTCGAACGGTCTGGTGCTGCTGGGCGCACAATATTACGTTCAGGACATCATGCTTGGCGTCATCATCATCGTG
>JAUIBM010000480.1 GCA_030428345.1 Alphaproteobacteria bacterium
GGTGGGCGATGCCCGCGCCGCGGAGATCACCTATCTGGGGCCGAACAAGGTCGAAATCGACATTCAGCGTCCGGACCCTGCCATCGCCTGCAATTTTTCCCTTACCGGCGTCATCGAGAAGGGGGACGCGGCCAGGTTCAGCGCGGTCTATGCCGCCGCCCATCCCGGCGAGCGCAATTTCGAGGAGCGGGATCTGCTCTGCCTCGACAGCCCGGGAGGTTCCTTCCCCGAGGGGCTGGCGATCGCGTCCATGCTCAAGGAAAAGCAGATCGGAACCAAGATCGAGGCGGGAAAGAGATGCGAATCCGCCTGCTCGCTGGTGTTCATGGCCGGCAATTTCAACGCCCATGAATCCGGCATATACCAGTGGCGGGTCATGCACCCAACCGCGAAACTGGGATTTCACGCCCCTTCCCTCGTGGTCGAGGACGGCGTCTATGACCAGAACAGCGTAACGAAATCCTACAACCTCGCCATGGCGACGATTTCGCGAGCCATCGTGCAACTGGTCCAGGGCGAGGAATCCAATGCCGGCAATTACATGAAGGTATCGCTGCTCGGTGAAATGCTGCAGACGCCATCGACGGACATGCTGCATGTCTCGACAATCGATCAGGCGGGACGCTGGGACGTGATCGTCGGACCGATCGCCAAACGCGTTCCGCTCACCGATCTCGGCATCAAGCGCGCCTGCACCAACGCCCTGCAATGGCGCAGCGACCGTACAGCCATCGGCGACTGGTTCGGCTCGCTTGCGGATCTGCAGATGAGCGAGACGGAACGCACGCAATACGACGTGACCAAAGAAGTGATCACCAATGAAATGGACGGCGATGGGTGCAAGGTGCCCGTACCGACCGGCGCGAACGACGCGTCGGACGTGCCCTATCTGACATTCACGGGTGGCGGCGTCGCCTCATTGACGCGTCTGGATTTTCTCGACCCCGCAACGCCGCTTACCGAGCTTGCGCAGGACGACGGGAGCGTTGCCGCCAGCCCGCCGCGGCCAACGCCGGTAGCCGCCTCGCCCACTACCTCAATGCCCGGCGCCAGCGGTGAATGCACGGTCCGCGACGGCGCCACCTTCGTCGATCGCGAACCATGCCGCCGCGAGGAACGGGTCCAGAACCGACGCCGGATTTTCGACTACTACTGGCCCTCCGGCGCCAAGACGGTGCTGGAGGAGCGGCGGCGGGGCTGGTTCGTCAACGGCAATCCGACCAATGTGACGCGCGACGAAAGCGGTCGCGGCGAATGCGCCTTCAACATCCATACGCAAAAGCTGTTCTGCTACACACCGGCCGGCTGAAGCGGGCCGTGTCCGCGCGAGAAGCGCCGCGGCGCCGAGGCGAGCGCCGCCTGACCCGACTCACCCCATAGGCAGATGTCAGGAAAGATCGCTATTGCCTGGAAAGAAATTCGGCAGATCGTCGACGCCGTAACCCAGGTAGTGGACAACGAACCACCACAGGCCGAACAGCAATGCCGAAAGCAGCGTATTGGCCAGCAGCTTGATCCAGATGCGCGAGCGAACCGGTGCGCCCGGGTCCGTCCCATGCGCCACCGAACCGTCTTCCGCCTGGCTGCGCACGCCGAATGGCAGCACCAGGAACAGCGACAGCCACCATATGATGAAATAGACGGCGAAGGCGGTGAATGGGGTCAAACCGGTCAGACCTGCTCCAGCTCGACAAGGGTGCCGAGGAAGTCCTTGGGATGCAGGAACAGCACGGGTTTGCCATGCGCCCCGATCTTCGGCGTTCCGTCCCCCAGCACGCGCGCGCCCTGCGCCACCAGCCTGTCGCGGGCGGCGGCGATGTCGTCGACCTCGTAGCACAGATGATGGATGCCGCCCGCCGGATTGCGCTCCAGAAATGCAGCGATAGGCGAGTCGGCGCCAAGCGGCTCCAGCAATTCGATCTTGGTGTTGGGAAGTTCGACGAAAACCACCGTTACCCCGTGTTCGGGCAGGGCCTGCGGCGCTGTCACACTGGCGCCAAGCGCGCCGGAATAGACGTCCGCGCCCGCCGCAAGGTCCGGCACCGCGATCGCCACGTGATTGAGCCTTCCGATCATCCCTACACCTTCGCCACGAAGACGGTCACCACCGGCTTCTTGCCCCAATGTTCGCGGGCCGAAGCGCGGATCGCCTTTTCCACGGCCCGCATCACCAGTTCCTCATTCTTGCGTCTTCCCGGAGGAATGCTCTCGACAGCGCCGGAAGCCGCATCGAAAAGCACGTCGTCGAATGCTTCGCCCTTGGGCGTTGCTTCAGGCAGTCCGTGCAGCACAATGTCGAGCTCGTCGGCCATCTTGCCGTTGCGGTCCAACACCACCGAGCAAGCGACGAGACCGACATAGGAGAGCTTGCGCCGCATGGCGACGCCCGTCTCTTCCTCGCTGCCGATGACGTTTCCGTCCTTGTAGATGCGGCCGTGATGGATCGTGCCGATCTTCTCCGCGACGCCGGGCGCAAGACGCAGCACATCGCCATTGCGCACCGGCGCGACTTGCGGAATGCCGGCCTTCGCCCCAAGCGCGGCTTGTGCGCTCAGATGCATCGCCTCGCCATGCACCGGCACCAGCACTTGCGGGCGAACCCAGCCATACATCTTCTCAAGTTCATTGCGCCGCGGATGACCCGATACGTGAACCAGCCCCATGGAATCGGTGATGATGGTGATGCCGCGGTCGATCAGCCGGTTCTGCGTCTCGATGATCGGCTTCTCATTGCCGGGAATGGTGCGCGAGGAATACACCACGGTGTCGCCCGGCGACAGGTGCACGCGCGGATGCTCGTCGCGCGACAGCTTGGCGAGCGCCGCGCGGTCCTCTCCCTGGCTGCCCGTCAGGATGATCGCCAGCTTGCTGCGGTCGATCGAGTCGAACTCGTCCTCCTCGATAAACTCATCGAGGCCGTCCAGATAGCCGAGTTCGTCGGCGACATCGGCCATCCGCCGGATCGAAAGGCCCATGAGCAGGACGCGCCGCCCTGCCCGCTTGGCCGCCATCGCAATCGAACGGATGCGGCCAATATTCGACGAGAAGGTCGTTATCGCGATCCGTCCGGGCGCGGCCTCGATGATCTTCTCCAGGCTCTCAGAGACCGAGGTCTCGGTCGGCGATTCCCCGTCGCGCATCGCATTGGTGGAATCGCAGACAAGGGCCAGCACGCCTTCATCGCCCACCCGCTGAAACGCGGCGCGGTCTGTATCGCGGCCGAGGGTCGGTTCGAGATCGAG
>JAUIBM010000481.1 GCA_030428345.1 Alphaproteobacteria bacterium
GCCCGCGCTGGGGCCGATGTCCGTGGCGATCGACCGGCTGGCGGGCTCGGCCGGCCTGCCGCGAGCCACCGCCGGAAACCGGGTCGAACTGATCGCCTCGGGCGAGGACGCCTATCGCCACCTTGTCTCGACCGTCGAGGAGGCGGAGCACGCCATCGACCTCACCTTCTACAAGTTCGCCGATGATTCCGTCGGCAGGGACATCGCCATCCGCCTTGCGCGCCGCGCCCGCGACGGGGTCAGGGTCCGCCTTCTGATCGACGGCTACGGCTCCCGCCCCCGGCCGGACGCCGCCTTGCGCGAACTGGCCGATGCCGGCGGCGAACTGCGCATCTTCTCGCCCTTGTCCGAAGCCCCGATCCGCGGTCACATCAATTTGCGCAACCACCGCAAGATGGTTGTCAGCGACCGCAAGCGCGTATTCGCCGGCGGGGCCAATATCGCGCTCGAATATATGGGCCCTGCCGCCATTCCCGAGCGCTGGGTCGATCTCACCTTCTGCGCCGAAGGGCCGTGCGTCGGCTCCTACGCCACCATGTTCGAATCGGATTGGCGGCGCGCGGCCAGAAAGAAGGGTGCAACGCCGGTTCATGTCAGCGAGCCCCTGGCCGCCGGCGACGCGGTCGCGCATTTGCTGCCTTCAGGCCCGGATGTCGAGGACGACGTCCTGCATGATGCGCTGGTGCTCGCCTGCCATCAGGCGCAGTCGCGCATCGTGATCGTCACGCCCTATTTCCTGCCCTCGCCCGCCCTCGCCGACGCGATGTCAATCGCCGCGCGCCGCGGCGTCGACGTGCGGCTCGTCGTTCCGGCGAAATCGAACCAGCGCCTGGCCGACCTGGCGCGCGCTTCCTTCCTGCGCGAGGCGCGCGAGGCCGGCGTCACGGTCATGGCGCATCCCTCCATGGTGCATGCGAAGGCCATGCTGTTCGACGATTGCGGCTTTGCCGGCTCCGCCAATTTCGACGTGCGTAGCCTCTACATCAATTTCGAATCGATGCTGGTCCTGCACTCGCAGCGCGATGTCGAGGCGCTGGCGCAGTGGGCGGAGGAATTGACGCGGCGTTGCAGCCATTGGCGCCCGGCGGAAGGGTTGGGCGCGCGCCTGAGCGAGCGCCTGTTCCGCCTCGCCGCGCCCTTGATGTGAGCGCTGCAGAGCGCCCTTCCCCCATGACGCGGGAGGGGAGGCTCAGAATTTTCGCGGAAAGCCCTTCAACGGCGTTGCCGACGCGCCTGAAAGGTAATAGACAACGGCCCTCGGATGGCCTCGTGGCGGAGTGGTTACGCAGAGGACTGCAAATCCTTGCACCCCGGTTCGATTCCGGGCGAGGCCTCCACCCATTCGTGGGACAATCTCGACAAATCAATGCTTTAGACCCCGTGCAGACGCTGCGTCGGGGCATCCCAACCCTGGGAGCGCTCCTGCGACGGATTGTGTTCCCAATTCAAGGACATCCCAACTGTGGGAGGTCTTGTGACCAAATCTGTGGCCGCATGATCGTTTGGAGGGCCGGACCACCCCGCCAGTGCATTCCCGGAACAGGCTTCGCAGAGCCCCCTTTGCAGGCGAGCCTTCAGGCGGTCGGCGTGGCGCCGGCGACGGGACCTGAAGTCCGCTCAAGCATCGCCATCAGGCCATTGCGGACGAGCACCGGCGGCAACCAGCCCTTGCGGTAGAGCTTCACGCCGAATGCGTTGATCCGCTTTTGCAGGCCGCCACGCGGCGAACCGCTGTTGAACGAGTCGATCCGGCGCAACGCCAGCGGCTCGGCGATCTCCTGCGGGGAGACACCCTTTCTCCCGGCCTCGGCCAGGATGGCGGCCATTCGCGGCTGGACCCGATCGCGCACATAGGCTTCCACTGACGCCGTATCAAAGGAACAGAAAGACATCGCCGCGCCCAGCACACCGCCCGAATTCGAAATGAAGTCGGGGATGAGCAGCACGCCGCGCCCCACCAGCTTGCGCCAGACCTGCGGATCGATCGGTGCGTTGGCGCCCGGGACGATGATGCCCGCGTCGATGCGGTCGGAATTGCCGGAATGGATGGCATGGACGCCCGCACAGGGAACAAGGATGTCGACGGGCAGTTCGAGCAATGCGTCGCGTTCGATACGCTCGGCGCCGTCGAACCGCTCGACGAAAGCATCGCCATATTCGAGCGCCGCGCGCTCCAGCCTGACGACATCCAGACCGGCGGAATCATGCACCGCGCCGTTGATGGTCGAAACGCCGACGATCCGCGCGCCGGCTTGCGCCATCAGCGCCGCGACCGACTGTCCGACCTTGCCGAAGCCCTCGATGGCGATGCGCGCGCCCGCAAGCGGCAATCCGCGATGCAGCGCCGCCTCGCGCACCGCCGCGGCAACGGTCAAGGCGGTGAAATAGCCGCTGGGAAGATCGACCAGATCGCGCGGATAGGAGGGCACGCGCGCCGCGTTCAGCACGAACCGCACATCGGCGAACGACGTTCCCATATCGGAACCCGGGACAAAGGCGCCGGAGCGCAGCACAGGCGCCAGAACCTGCGCGAATACGGTCAAACGCCGCTGCCGTTCTTCGGGCGTCGCATCCTTGCCGCAACGTATGCCGGCTTTGGCGCCGCCCATCGGCAGGCCGAGAAAGCCATGTTTGAGAGTCATGGCGCGGGCCAATTCGCCGATTTCGGCGTCATCGACATCCGCCGTCATTCGGATGCCGCCGCCGGCCGCCCCGCCCACATGGCTATCGATCGTGAGGAAGCCGAGCTTTTCCTCGCCGTCCATTACCGTGCAGGACAAACTGCCGCGCCTCGAGATCGTCGACGTCTGCAACTCCAAGCCATCCTGCGCATGTCGGATTTTGATCATCCATCTTCACGCACCCGTAGCATGAGACAGATGAATCAGAAACGCGCGAATTTCATTGAGACGGAGTTGTTCCCATCAGGAAGAGAGAGCCGCAGTGATCACATAGCAATGAGAGTTGGACTGGCAGCCTGGCTTGGTGCGGCCGTGGCAGTCCGAGGTCTGTTGCCGACACACCGGACGAGTGGGGAGATTTGGCGCTTGCGCCCCCGCCGGCTGGAAGCCGGCGGGCGCATGTTCTGCGCTGATTGGCGCGCAGTTTCGGCAGATACTCGTTGACGAGGATCGACTGCGGAATGCCCCAGTACGGGTTGTATTCGATCGTCTCGATCGTGTCGTGGAAGAAGCTCGTCTGGTTCGACGGCTTGCCGACAATGACGCGCATGTCGAGTTG
>JAUIBM010000482.1 GCA_030428345.1 Alphaproteobacteria bacterium
CATGGACGAGGTCCGCGACACCGCGCTGGTCGCGCGCATCCAGATCGGCCTGATCAATTTCGGCGAATCCGGGATTTCGGTCGACGGCATGATGGGCGAGCGCACCGAACTCGCCATCCGCAGGTTCCAGGACCGCTACGGCCTGCCGGTGGATGGCAAGCCGGATGAATCCGTGCTGCGCAAGATGGAGCAGATCGGCGCCCTGAAAAAGAGCTGATGCGGCTCCAGAGCCACATCTGGGTATCGGCTTTTCTGCGCGCAGAAAACGCAGCAGGGGGCTTTGCTGTCGTCCAGAGGCGCGGCGCTTCGGAAGCGGGTGCGATTTTTGTCGTTCAGGACCACCGCGACGGCACGCTCACCGTCTTCGGACCGGCGCCGCAATCCATGCTCGATGAAGACGCCAACCGCAATTTCGAGCGGGTTCTCGATCGCGTCGAGGAAGCGCGGGTCCGCGACTATCTCGAGCGCCAGAGCCGCTTCGATTCCGATTGCTGGATCCTGGAAACGGAGCGCCGGGACGGCGATCCGGTCAATGTGAGCTGAGATCAGACAATTCCCGCCGTCAGGCCGCGCGCGCCCAGCCGCACGCTCCGCTCGCGCGGGCTCTCCGCCACCGATTGCACGATGTCGCGCCGCCTCTGCGCCGCCAGTTTTGCGAAAGTCCCGGCATCGGGAATCTCGTCCGGCAACCGGCGGGGCCGGGCCGAGGAGAAATCGGCGCCAAGGCTCTCCACGAAGCTCCGGCACTCATTCACGTCGAGGCGCGCCAGCCTGGCCTTTGCGTTGTTGTAATTGGTCAGGTTGCGGCCAAGGTCGCGATCGAGTTGCAGCAGGCATTGCAGCGAACCCAGATAGCTGAGCCCCAGCCCCTTGAGCAGCACGCAGATGCTGTCGACGCCGCCTTCATTCACGATTGCCGCGGTGGTGCGCCAGGAAAGACCGCAATAGTCCTGGATGAAGCTTGCGAAACTCGTGATGTCCTTGCGCCGCGCCGCCTGCAGCGCCTGGCGTTCGAACGGCAATTGGGGATCGTATCGCGGCGGCTGTTCCTCTTCGCGCGGCTTGGCGGCGCCCAGCTTGCCGCCGCGGGCGGCCAGTTCCATCAGGGTGTTCTCGAAAGGGGTCCTCTCGGGGACTTCGATGGCCGCCGGCGGGGTCGCTTCCACGAGCTCGTCCTCGCGCCAGCCCGGGGGCGGCAAATGGGTCACTTGCCCGTCTGCCCCTTGCGACTGTCTCTCGTAATGCAGCGCTTCCTCGCTTGGCGCGGAAAGCGTGTCGCGGAGCGTCTTGTCGGCGAGCAGGAGAGAATTGCGGCCCAGCAGGAGGGCGCAGCTGTGCCCTCCCGTCTCGATCAGCACGCGGATGCTGGCGGGCGTGAGCGCGCCGCGTCGGCAAAGCACCTCGCGATGCGCCTGGCTCGCCCGGCGGGCGATCGCGGCGATGTCGCCCTCGGTCAGCGCTTCGGAAAACAGCAGAATCGGCGCGGCGATCTCGCAATCGTCGAGCGCCAGGAACAGCAGGATGGTGCGCGGGGTGTAGGGGTTGCGGGCGAGCGTTGCCGCCAGCATGCGGCGCTCGCTTTTGTCGCTCGCGTCAATGAATTGATAGAACAATTCCTTGAACAGAGAGATTTCGTGAGGTTTCGGTCGCGTCAGATCGCAGAAGTGACGGGCGGCATCAACCAGAATATCCGATTTTCGCGCCCGGCTCGCGGCTCGTTGCCTTGCCTGTTCTCCGATCGAGAACGGTTCAGGCTGGAAAGTACCCTCTGCGGGTAACGGCGCAAGCGCTTCTAGTTGCATGTTCGGACCTGCGAATGGGTTGCGAATCGCAATACTCGAACAAATTGACTGGCAATCGTTAACACAAAGTTAACCATGTTTGTCCACAGAATATTCTAAAATCCGCCATATTTCGTTTACCTCGCGTTAAGGTTTGCGGATTGGAGTCAGGCCGTGGGAAACGATTCGCAGTTCGTGCTGCGATCAAGGATCGGAGGAAGTGATGAACAATATCATTGATTTTCCGACGAAATTGGCGCGAGAGAGCACGCGCGCGGCGGCGGATCGGAAAGCATGTGTCGGTTCGGCGAGGATCCTGCTGTTTACCGGAATTCGCTACACCCGAATCGAGGAAGCCCAGAGACCCGAGCCGGCAAGGCGTCCGGCTTCCGCGATCGCCGGAAATGCAGGCCCGACCGCCTGAGCCGCACGGCCGGTGCATCGGCCGCGACGGCGAGGGAGCTGTCGGCGGGGCAACTCGGCGCTATTGCCCCTCATTGCTGGCGACGGGTTGTTCGGCCGGCGCGCTTATCATCTCATAGGCGCGGCAATTCACGCCGTCGAAGAAGCTGCTGGCGGTCTTGTCCCAGCTCTGGTCGGGTTTGAGGAAGCGCAACAGGACGAAGCCCGCCTCCATGTCGGACTCGACGATGATGGCGTTCTCGACATCGGGCGGCTGAACCTGGCGAAGGCGCAAGATCTGCAAGGGATTGAGCAGGATAAGGTCCAGTCGCGACTCGATCGACGTGCGGTTGTTCAGGCTGTAGACGACGCTGCCGTCCTGGTTCACCACGGTCGCCGACCAGAAGGACGCGGTGTTCGGCCCGGTCATCGCCAGACCGGATTGCGACAGGTTGAAGCGGCACACGCCATAGGTGAAGAAGGGATCCATGTCGGACAGCAGGTCGGCCGCCTCCTGCGGCTCCAGCACCTTGAAATCCAGCGGCGGGATCTTGCCCGAAAGCACGCCATAGGCGTCCCGGGTTCCCACATCCGGAATGAGGAGGATGATCGCGATGTGGACGATGCCCGCCAGCGCCAGGCTGCAAAGGGTGAGATAGAGGGCGCGCCACATCATTCCACGCAATCCTGTCGCCGGATTGACGGCATTTGCGGCTTGGCCAGGCCGCCGCTGGAGACGACGGGCGTATCGTACAGGCGCAGCACCAGATGGAACGGTCCCTTGCCGGACAGCGCCAGCCAGTTGCCGGACTGCGGCCAGGGCGAGGCGGAAATCAGGAAGGAGCCGTCGGAGAAGCGCACGATCGCGTTCGAGTATCGCGCCGAGGCGCCGCCCGGCGCCGGCGGCACCTGCTTGCGCGCCTCGTCATAGGCTGCGAGCGTCCACAATTTCGCCGGCGGCGTTGTTCCTTCGATGCGGTATCGGCAAGCCCGATCCAGCGTCTTTCCGTTCGAATCCGTCAGCGCCTCGAAGGTGAGCCCCTCGGTG
>JAUIBM010000483.1 GCA_030428345.1 Alphaproteobacteria bacterium
GCCCTGCTCGTAGAACTCGCTCTCGTCGGCAGAGCCCTGCCCGCCGCTCTGCAGCACCGGCTCGCCGGAGGTGAAATGCTCCATGATGGCGCCGAGGATGGCCGGCTTGAGGTGCTGCCATTCGAAGCCGGGCTCGTCGCGCTCTTCCTTGGTGACGGTGATGAAATCGGCGCCGAAGAAGACGCCGCTGACGCCGGGAACCGCGAACAGCCGCATGGCCAGCGGGGAATCCTCCGCATCGGCCGGGCTACGGAAATCGACCGCCCCCTCGCCCAGAACGTCGCGTCCGGGGAGAAATTTCAGCGTCGCCGGATTGGGCGTGGCTTCGGTCTGGATGAACATGGTTGCAACTCCGGTGCCGGCAGGTTTGCCGGGTGATCTCCTGGAAGCGTTCCAGAGACCAAAGATAAGCGATGCGCGCAAACGTTCAAGCGCGGCTCAGGTAACCGCCTCGATTTCCTCGTCGCTCAGGCTGCTGGGAACGACGACGACCGGGATCGGAAACGCCGCGCCGCGCCCGGCGATGGACGAGACCAGCGGCCCCGGACCTTCCTTGCTGTCGCCGGCGGCAAGAACGAGAAGGCCGATATCGGGGTCTTCCTCGATCAGCGAATGGACCTCCTCGCGGGTCATGCCCTCGCGGATCGCCAGTTCCGGATCGATGTTCGCCGAGGAGCGGGCGAAAAGCGCCATCTTGTCGAGCGATTTTTCCGCTTCCTCGCGCGCCTCGGCGCGCATGATCTCCTCCACGCCGATCCAGTGCTGGAAGTCGCCGGGAGGAATGACGAACAGGAGAATCAGCGCGCCGCCGGTCTTCTGGGCGCGCCGTCCGGCGTAGAGCACGGCCTTTCCGCATTCCGGCGTGCCGTCGACGACCGCCAGGAACTTGCGCTTGTGGCCTTCCTCGTTGATTTTGCGTCTACTTACCATGAGCCCATTTAGCCTGCCGGCCGGGTGCGAAACAAGGGGGGCGGCGCTCCGCCTCAGCCCTGCAGGAAACCGACAATGTCGCGGACCTCGCGCATGGTGACATCGGCGATTGCGCGGGCCCTGTCGGCGCCCTGCGTCAGGACCGCATCGACATGGCCGGGATCGGCCATCAGGCGGCGCATCTCCGCGCCGATCGGGGCGAGCTTGTCGACCGAAAGATCCACCAGCGCAGGCTTGAACTCGGAGAACTGGCGACCGCCGAACTGCGCCAGCACCTCCTGCTTGGACAGATCGGACAGGGCCGCGTAGATGCCGACGAGATTGTCGGCCTCCGGGCGCGCGCCCAGGCCCTCGACCGTCTCGGGCAGCGGCTCGGGATCGGTCTTGGCCTTGCGGATCTTCTTGGAAATATCGTCAGCGCTGTCGGTCAGGTTGATGCGCGACAGGTCGGACGGATCGGATTTCGACATCTTCTTGGAGCCGTCGCGCAAGCTCATCACCCGCGTCGCCGGTCCTTCGATCAGCGGCTCGGTCATCGGGAAATAGCTCTCGCCAAGCCCCAGTTCGGCAATGCGCGCGGCGAAGTCATTGTTGAACCGCGCGGCGATGTCGCGAGTCAGCTCCAGATGCTGCTTCTGGTCGTCGCCCACCGGCACATGGGTGGCGCGGTACAACAGGATGTCGGCCGCCATCAGCGTCGGATAGGCGAAGAGGCCGACGGAGGCGTTCTCGCGGTCCTTTCCGGCCTTTTCCTTGAACTGGGTCATGCGGTTGAGCCAGCCCATGCGCGCGACGCAGTTGAAGATCCAGGCGAGTTCGGCATGGCCGGTGACCTGGCTCTGGTTGAACACGATGTGGCGTTGCGGGTCGATGCCGGAGGCGAGGAAGGCCGCCGTCACCTCGCGCGTATTGCGCCGCAGTTCCTCCGGCCCGCCCCATACCGAGATGGCCTGGGTGATGGCGTGCATGTCGACCACGCAATAGATGCACTCATGGCTGTCCTGCAGCGCCACGAACTTGCGAACCGCACCGAGGTAGTTGCCAAGATGCAGATTGCCCGTCGGCTGGACGCCCGAGAAAACGCGATTGGAAGGCTGGGACATGATCGAGAGCCTGTCTTGTGGCGGCGGACACGATGTCCGCCCGGCAAAATCGCGGGGGTTATGGCGGAGCCGGCCGTCATTGGCAAGCGCGGCGAGGATCAGGAGGCAGCGCGCCCGCCCCGGCGCAGATTGCGGCGCAGCATCCGCCAGTCCGCGCCGCCGGTGGCGAAGACGAGCATGAAGTAGAGCAAAGCGCCGCCCACGACCAGCACCGCCAATGCCCCGGCCTGGCGCAACAGGCCCGTTTCCGGCAGGAAGCTCTGCGCCAGGAACTCTGCCCCGAAATGCAGCGCAAGGCCCATCGCGGCCGCGCTGAAGGCGATGCGAGGCAAGCGCCGGATCAGGCCGGCATCGCGCGCCCAATGCCCGCGACGCAGCAGGAAGAAGAAAAGCAGGGAGGCATTGATCCAGCCGGAGCACACTTCCGCCGTGGCGATGCCGCGCTCGGCGATGATGGGGAACAGCGTCAGCGCCAGCACGATGTTCACGCCGACCGAGATCATCGCGAAGCGCATGGGCGTGCGCGTGTCCTCGCGGGCGAAATATCCGGGTGTGAACGCCTTGATCAGCACAAAGGCCGGCAGGCCGAGCCCGAAGATCGAAAGCGCACCGGCGACGGTATCCGTCGTCGACGTTGCGAAGGCGCCGCGCTCATAGAGGACGCGCACGATTTCCGGCGAGATGGCGACGAGCGCGGCGGCGGCTGGCAGGGTGAGAAACAGGGCGAACTCGACCGAGCGGTTCTGCAGGCTGCCCGCCTCGACCATGTGCCCCGATTTGAGGGCGCGCGAGAGTTCGGGCAGCAGCACCACGCCGACCGCTATCCCGACGACGCCGAGCGGCAGTTGATAGACCCGGTCGGCATATTGCAGGACGGAAATCGCGCCGGGCTTTCCCGATGCGATCATCTGACCGATCACCAGATTGATCTGGGTAATGCCGCCGGTCACGGCCGCAGGCGCGGCCAGCACCAGCAGGCGCTTCACATTGGGCGTCATCTTCGGCCAGCGAAGGCCAAGCGCGATTCCCTCCCGGCGCACCGCCACGGTGACGATCAGCAATTGCACGAGGCCGGCGGCCAATACGCCGAAGGAGAGAAAATAGCCGGTGGCGCGGGCGTCCGCGCCGCGCCAGACCGATGCCGCCAGAACGGCGATCAGGATGATGTTGAGAAAGACCGGCGCGATGGCGGCGG
>JAUIBM010000484.1 GCA_030428345.1 Alphaproteobacteria bacterium
CGTCCTTCACCGCTTCGCCCTCGGCCGAGACGAAGAGGTCCTCCATCGTCACCAGCTCGGTGATGGAGAAGCAGTCATGCACCTCCATCAGGCTCAATTGTTCGCGCGGATTGGTGATGCCAGCCTCTTCATAGGCCCTCCTGGCGGCCTTGCGGGTATTCCACACCTGGCTGCCGTCCCACCTGTCGGTCGACGATTCGATGCCTGAGGAAATCGACAGCTGGAGCGCCTTCACCGTGACCATGTCCTTCTTGCCGAGGGACCTGGCGATTTCCGGCGTGGTCACGATCGCACAGGCGGCGCCATCGCTGACCCCGCAGCAGTCGTACAGGCCAAGCGGATCGGCGATCATCGGCGCGTTCAGGATCGTGTCCATGTCCACCGCCTTTCTCAGATGCGCCTTGGGGCTGAGCGTGCCGTTCTGGTGGCTCTTCCAGGAAACATGGGCGAGGGCGCGCTTCAGATCCTGCTTGGAGACCTGGTATTTGGTCCGGTAGCCGGCCGCCAGCTGCGCAAAGCCGGCCGGCGCAGAACCGATCGTCAGCCATAGATCGTTGAACGTGCCCTTGTAGCCGTTCGGCAGGCCGCCGAACCCGGTATCCTTCAGCTTCTCGGCGCCGATGGCGAGCGCGATGTCGCAGGCTCCCGCCGCCACGGCATAGACGGCGCCGCGAAGCGCCTCGGTGCCGGTGGCGCACATGTTTTCCATGCGGCTGAAAGGAATGCCGTCGAGCCGCAACGCGGTGGAGGCCGGAATGGCCGAGTTTCCGACATTGGCTGCGTCCATCGCCGCGCCGTACCAGGCCGCGTCGATCTGCGGGCGTTCGATGCCGGCGTCGGCCATGGCCTCGTCGAAGGCTTCTACCAGCAGGTCATCCGTGCTGGCGTCCCATCGCTCGCCGAACTTGGAGCATCCCATGCCGATGATGGCGACCTTGTCCTTGATCCCTGTGGCCATGTCTCATGCCTCCTGAAATGTGGTGGGCGTCGCTTTCCAGAAATAGCGGCGATATCCGTTGCGGGGGTCGGTCTTCTTGATCCGGAAGAACATGCGGAGCGGCAAGCCCACGTCCAGCGCATCGGTGGTCGTATCGCAAGTCTCCATGTAGAGCCGGGCGCCGTTGTCGAACTGGACGAATCCCACATGAAGCGGGGGCGCCGGGTGATAGGACAGCCAGTCAGCGGTATAGGTTAGCTGCCTTGCCGGCGCGTCGGCGAGCGAGACCTGCTCGAAATCGTTGCGCGATGCGCCGCAGCCTTCTCCGACACACACGGGCAGCTGCGGGAACTGGACGGTGCCGCATTTGGGGCACTTGCCCGCCTTGAACGCGGAAAGCTGCGGAGCGGCTCTCCAGGCGTTTGTCAGGGCCGCCTTTTCCGCTCCCTCGGCCCGCATGCCCCATTCCAGGTCGATGCGGCCGTAGAAGGACAGGAACCGCATGTAGTCTTCGCTCGCCATCCGCTCGGCGAGCGAGCCGGAAACGCCGCGGCCGGCCGACCGCTTGCCGGTGGCCTCCAGCACGAGCGCATCGGCGCCCTGGCCAAATCCGACCACGAGAATCTTCTGGCCGGCCTCGGCGGTCTCCAGAACCTTGCCCAGCATCAGAAGGACGTGCGCCACCCCGGCATTGCCCAGCCCGGCCGACAGATCGTCGGCCACGGCGCCAGTCACGCCGAGCTTCTGGGCGACGGCGTCCGCGCCCTTGCGGATCATCGCCGGCATGACGAAATGGTCGATCTCGCCCGACGTCACTCCGGCTTCGGACAATGCCATCCTTACCGCCGGCGGGATCAGCTTGTTGTAGCCCTCGTCTCTGATCCAGCGTTCTTCCCAGTAATAGCTGTCCTCGTTTTCGACAGAGCGGACGTGATCGGGAAAGTTCATCGTGACGCTGCCCGCACCCAGGAGCCTCGCCACCGGATCGCCCTCGCCGATGCGCAGTGCAGCGGCCCCGGCGCCAAACTGCATCTCCTGCGGGCTGGCGGGTTTGGCCTGCGGTTGTTCCGAGGCAACGATCACGCATTCCTCGGTTCCGCGCAGCGCCGGGATCAGGGCCAGCGTCGCCGCCCGCTGCGAGCCGGTGCTCTCCATGGTCCGCACAGTGGTGGGGAGATCCGTCGCGCCCGCGACGATTCCTGCGTTCGACATGTCGGCATAGGGCAGGGTGGTGGAGGCCAGCGTCAGCGCGCTGACGGACTGGCGCTCGCCCGGGGCAATGCAGTCGCGCACGGCTTCCACCGCCATGGTCACTGCGTCCTCATCAAAGCTGCAGAACGCACGCTCGCCCTTCGCCGCGCCGGCCAGGGACGGCGCCATCCACTTGTGCGCTTGCGCGATCGCCCGGCGCGACAACCTGAGACGCGGCACATATGCGCCGACCGACAAAATACCAAAGCTCATGAATCCTCCGGGCCTATTCGTTCGCTTCAATTTAATCCGTTGCCAATCAATACGCAAGCAAACTATTTTCTGGCAACCGTTGCGATGCTGGTCCAATATGGCCGCATTGCCCCGGAAAGGGTGAGAGCGCAGGGAGGGGATCGTGACAATAAAGCGAGTCGCAGCGGGGTCGGGCGACGCTTCGATTCCCGAGGTCCCAGCGCCCGGCGAGGCGTTCGAGATCGCCCCCGGCATTCTGTGGCTGCGCTTTCCGCTGCCGTTCCTGCTCAACCACGTCAATGTCTATCTGATCGAGGATGGCGATGGATGGGCGATGCTCGACACCGGAATTGGCGACGAGAAGACCCGGGAGATATGGCGCGCCGCGTTTGCGGGGCCCCTCAGGGGCCTGCGCTTGAACCGGCTGATCCTGTCCCACCATCACCCCGACCACATGGGGCTGGCCGGCTGGATCTCGCGCCGCCTCGACATTCCCGTCCACATGACCTTGACCGAGTTTCTGATGGGAAAATTCTTCGGCTCGGGCGAAAGCGCGACCCGCGGGGATTTCCACGCGAAGTTTTACCAGCGGCACGGGCTGAACGAGTCGCAAGTGGAACAAATCGTCGGTCGCGGTCATCGATATCTCGAGATCATCACCCCGCTGCCGGACACGTTCCAAACGCTTACGCCCGGCGTACCCCTCGTGCTGGGAGGTCGCAGCTTTCACGTGCTGACCGGCGGCGGCCATTCGCCGGACCAGGCGATGCTCTGGTGCCCGGACGAGTCGGTGTTCCTGGCCGCGGATCAGATCATCGAACACATTTCCCCGAACGTTTCTGTGCACG
>JAUIBM010000485.1 GCA_030428345.1 Alphaproteobacteria bacterium
CGGTCCCGCCGGAGATGACCACATCCTCCATGCCGGCCATGATGGTCGCCGCGCCGAAACTGGTGCTGGTCAGGCCCGAGCCGCAAAAGCGGTCGAGCGTCACGCCGGAAGCCCTGATATCGTATCCGGCGTCCAACGCAGACATGCGCCCGAGATCGCCGCCCTGCTTCCACTGCTGGTTCGAACAGCCCCAGATGATATCGTCGACCTGGGCCGTGTCGAGGTGATTGCGCTCGGCGAGCGCCCGCAGGACCGTTGCTCCAAGCTGCTGCGGATGGAGTTCGGCAAGCGCTCCCTTGCCGACTTTCCCGATTCCCCTGGGGGTGCGACAGGCATCCACTATGAAGGCGTTCGACATTTTCGTTTTCCCGTTAGCTGACCGGCGCAAGCGATGCATTCAACGCACCCTGCCCGGAACCTCCATCCCGTTTCCGGAACCCGTTTTCCTCGACCCCAGGGGCGAGGCATTTCATCTACGCATTCCCGGGGCGCGGCAGGATTGAATTTCCGCCCCGAGAGCCGCTTCGATACCGCCTCGCGGAACTGCGGCCAAGCATTTTGCTCAGGGCGGTCTTCCCTTGCCGCGCCTTCCCCGTCAACGCCGCCAGAGCGCCGACACCTTGCCGCCTGGCGCGCACATCCGCAACGGCCGTCATTGCCCCGCGGCACGCTCCAGGATCGCGCGCGCCTGCGCGACGACCGGCGCATCGATCATCTGTCCGTCCATGGCGCTCGCCCCGCCCTGCCCCGCGGCAAGCACCTTCTCTGCCCATTGGCGCTGCTGCTCGCTCGGCGCGAAGCCCGCGATCGCCGGTGCGAACTGGTCCGGGTGGATTATCAACTTTCCGCCGAAGCCAAGGCGCGTCCTGGCGAATGCGGTCGGCGTCGCGAACCGAAGTGGTCACGCCATCGAGAGGGGCCGGCAGCCCGGCAAGCCTTGAAGCCAGCACGATCTCGCTCCTGGCGCCAAGCAGCGCCATGGGCTCCTCCGCGCAGCCGAGATCGGCGCTGTAATCGATCGCGCCGAAGGCAATACGGTCGGCATTGCGCGCCCATACGCGCAGATCCGCAAGGCCTGCCGCGGTCTCGACAAGGGCAAGGATCTCGCGTCCAGGCAGCCTGCTGCGCAGCGACGCAATCGCCGCCGCGCCGTCGGCCTTCGGCAGCATCACGCCCGCGATCGGCAGTCTGGCGCACAATGCGATGTCGTCTTCGTGCCAAGGCGTGCCGACGCCATTCACCCTGACGAAGACCGGCACAGCGGCGCCCCCGAGCAGGGCCGCTTCGCCCGCAAGCAGGTCGCGCGCCTGTTGCCTGGCGGCGGGCGCAACCGCGTCCTCCAGATCGGCGATGACGCAATCCCGCGCGGCGGCGATCGCCCTGGCAAGCCGGTCCGGGCGATCGCCCGGCACGAAGAGGGGAAAATTGCAGCGCGCCGCACGCGTTCCGGCGAGGTCAGCGGCCATCGCCCGCTCCGATCGTCAGCGTTCCGCTCAGGACATCCTGGCCGGCGGCGTTCCTTACCCAGACCTCATATTCCCCCTCGCGCGATCCGGTCCTGCGGCCGCCGGTGCGTATCGTCTCACCCACCTTCACAGGCGCCGAGAACCGGATGTCGAGGCGCGTGCGCACCGGCGGCATGGCCGCTTTGACGGAGCGATTTATCGCCTCCAGGAGAAGGTTGAGGGCCATGGTGCCATGGGCGATCGGCTTTGCGAACGGTGTTGCGGCCGCGAATGCCTCATCCAGGTGCAGCGGATTGTAGTCGAAGGTCAGCGCGGCATAGGCCTCGCTGGTGTCGCGGCTGGTTTCCAGCGTCAGTTCGGCAAGATTTTCAGGGAATTTCATGTCGCCACCTCACGCTGCCCAGATGGAACGGATGGTTCCGGACATGACCTCGACGCTGGCGCTGCTCGCAACCGCGCCGAAATCGACCCAGTAGCGCCCCTTCCTCTCCTGCTTCGAACGGCAGGAAATCCTGACGGCCACGGTCTGCCCCCACTCAAGCGCCACCGGCTTGAAATCCAGCATCTGGGAGGCATGGACATTGCCCTTCGGCCTCGGCTGAATGGCGCGAATATAGGCTTCCATCATCGCCGCGACCAGCATGCCGGAAGGAAGGCGATTGTCCGGCGAGGCTCCATAGATGCGCTGCCAGCGTTCCCGCTTCCCGCTGTCCATCTCGATCGCGATTTCGCCGAACACCTGGCCCGGCTCGAAGCGCTCGAATGTCCATAATGGCTCATCCATCATCACACCTTTCTCCTGGAAGCCGTGGGCGACAGATCGCTTGACGGCACGCCGTAATCCAGCGGACGCATGACCTGCGTTTCGGGAGTGTCGTTGGGGAAGGCCTCCCGCTCGGCCATCCTGGTCGCATGCCGGCCGGCCTCGTCCGGCCAAGCGAGAAACGCCACCCGGCGGTTGAGCGGAAGGCCGATCCAGGCATCGAAGAGGCCCAGTATCGTCGCGCCACATTCTTGCGCAAACGCCATTCGCTCGCCAAGCGCCTCATCGTTTCCGCCGGCGTCCACGTCGTAGAACCGCATTTCGTGGACGCCGCCGACCTTGCGAACCGGCTCCGCCCCGTGAAATCGCGACCATTGTGGTGACGGCCGCAGGACGAGGACGCTGGGCTGATCGACCCGCTGCGCGCCGGCATAGTTTGCCGCCAGTTTCTCCTGCCAGACCGGATCGGCATAGAAGCGCGTCCAGGCCTGCATGCGCGCGTCGAGCGATTCCCATGGCAGGATGTAGCCGAACAGCGGCGCATGGGGACCCGCATAGGATTCCCAGAAGCCGAGCGGTCGCGAGACGCCGCATTTCGCGAAGATCGGCGGCACCTGCACGCCCAGCAGATCGTGGAAATCGGGCATGCGGGTCGGCAGCATCCTGTAGAGGCGAAGTTCGTAGTAACGGCTCACCTTGCTCATGCGCGCCTCATGCTCCTCATGCACCATTGGGCGGGCCGTTCGAACCACGGTCGTCCCGCGGCGGCGATCTCCGCCTCCCGCTGCGCCACGACCGCGGGCGAGCGGTCGATGGCGTGCCATCCCTCATGCAGCGCGGCATGATCGGGCCACGCCAGAATGGTCACGAAGACGGGCCTGTCCGGTCCAAGCACCAGATCGAACTGGCCGGCAACCCGCGCCCCCGCCGCCTCGATCTCGGGAGCCGTGACTTCCCAGAAGCTGCGGCCCGCCATTGGCTGGCTGCCATTGACGA
>JAUIBM010000486.1 GCA_030428345.1 Alphaproteobacteria bacterium
GCGTGGCGGAATAGATCCCGATCGGAAAGGCGACGATCCAGGTGAAAATGATCGTGCAGAAGGTGATGAAGATGGTGAACCACAGGCGGTCGCCGATCACCACGTTCACCGGCAACTGGTATTCGAAGGAATAGCCGAAATCCCCGACGAGCATGCCGCTCGCCCATTTGAAATAGCGCTCATAGGCCGGCAGGTCGAATCCGTATTCCTGGCGCAGGAACTCGATCTTCTGCGGATCGACCGTTTCGCCGGATGCAAGCAGCTGGGCGACATAGCTCTCGAAATAGTCGCCCGGCGGCAGTTCGATCAGGACAAAGACCACCATGCTGATCAACACGAGGGTCGGCACCATGTAGAGCGTCCGCTTGATGATATAGCCCAGCATGATGTCCGATATTCTCCCCTGCGGCGCACCACAATACAGTAGCGCGCGATCACCTTGATCGCGTCGGCTCGCCAGCCCCCCGGCCCGGCAAGTCCGACTGCGGCTAGTTACTTTTCAAGCCAGAACGTGTCTGGACGATAGGCCCCGAAGTACGCGGTAGGCTCCCAGGTCCAGATCGCCTCTTCCGGCACATTGCGCAGCTTCCTGGAGACGACCACCGGCTGGCGCGTGTTGTTGACCGTGCCGATGGTAAAGACCTGGTCGGTATAGTTCGCCAGCATTTCGTGCCAGATGGCGCGCTGCTGGTCACGCGAGGTAGCGACCAGCCACGCCTTGTATCGGTCCATCTGCGCCTGCGCCTCCGGCATGTCGATCGGCTCGCCGGCCTTGCCCTGGGTGTCGAAATATTCGCCCCATTTGGGCCATTGCAGCTGCGGCTGGGCGGTAGGCGCCATCTCCTGCGGGCTCATCTCCGAATTGGCGATGGCGTTGTCCATGCCTGAGAAGACCGAAATCAGCGTCTCGCCGCCATAGGCGCGGCGACGGAAGATGTCTCGCTGCGAGCCGCGAATGAAGGTCTTCAGCCCCACCTTGGCCCATTGATCGGCAATCAACTCGAGAACGTCGGTTTCTTCCGTGCTTTCGCCCGAGCTTTCCACAGTGATTTCGGCGCGGCGGCCGTCCGGAAGCAGGCGAACGCTATCGCTGTCGCGCGCGCCCAGACCGGCCTCGTCCAGCAATTTGTTGGCCAAATCGATATCGAGATGGCTCCAGGCGTCGCGATATTCTTCCTTGAACAGCGGGCTTTCCGGCATGACCGTATTGGCCGAAGGCGTCGCCAGGCCGAAATAGATCACCTCATTGATCTCGTCCCGGTCGATGGCGACCGAAAGCGCGCGGCGAAACCGCACATCGCGCATCAGGCCGCGCCAGACCACGTCCTGGGCGTTGAGATTGGGGAACAGCGCGATCTGCGACCCCTTGCCGGTCGACCACAGATAGGTGTTGAAACCGTTCTGCTCCTCGGCCTCCTTGAGGAAGGTGTAGTTGTCGAAGCGCAGGAAACGGGCCTGAAGATCGCTTTCGCCGGCGCCCGTCTTGGCCGGAATGACGTCCGCGGCCACCACATCCATCAGGATGCGGTCGATATAAGGCAACTGGTTTCCGGCCGGGTCAACCCGGTGGAAATAGGGGTTGCGCTCGAACACGAAGCGGCTGGAGGGCGGCGCGGTGACGTTCATCCAGGGCTGCAAGGTGGGAAGGTTTGGATTTTCCGGCCGGCGTTGGCGCTGCATGCGCGTGTGGAGCGCCGCCCAGCCGTCGACCTTGGCCTCCTCGACCAGTTTCGCCAGTGTCGCCGGATCGGCGTATTTGGCGTGAAACTGCTTCATGTAATGCGCCGGCCGATAGATATAGAGCGGCGAAGGCGCAGCCAGAGCCGGCAGGAAGGCCTTGTTGGGCTTGGACCAGGAGTAACGGAAGGTCAGGTCGTCGATGACCTCGAACTTGCCCTCCTCGCCATTGACGATCAGTTCGCGCGGCATGCCTTCGCGCCCCAGCTCGGCATCGTGGAGCATATCGTCCCAGTAGTAGCGGAAGTCCTCGGAGGTCAAGAGATGGCCGTCGGACCAGTGATGGCCCTTGCGGATGTGAAAGGTGAAGATACGGTCCTCTTCCACATCGACGGCCTCCAGAATATCGGGCCGCATCTCGATATCGGGACCGTAGCCGAGAAGCCTGGCGTATTCATAAACCGTGATCTGGCCGAGGTCCTTCTGGCTGTCCATCAGCATGCGCAGGGAACCGCCATAGGCCCCCACTTCCTTGCCTTCGGCCGTATAGTCGAGAACCATCGGATGCTCTGGCAGGCGCTGTTCAAGCGGCGGCAACTTGCCTTCGGCCACAAGCTTCGCCAGTTCCGGCGCCTCGCCGGCCCACGCCGTCATCGCCGAAAGCAGCAAGGCTCCTCCGAGCGCGATCCATCGCACGCAGTCAAGACGTCTCAACATCAAACCAACTCCCCATGATCCGCATTCTCGATGATGAGCACCAGGTGCCCCGCGCCCACTTCGTGGCGCTTCAATTTGCCTGTTTCGCTTGCGACGAAGGCCTTTCCCCAAGCCAGGGTTTCATCCATCCCGGTATAGCGAATCCGCTCGAAATCCAGCAGCCGGTCAAGATCGGGATAGGGCACGGACGCCAGCAAGGCCTTTGTGTAGGGATGCAATGGCCGCGCGAAGAGTTCGTCGCGCGGGGCGACTTCCACAAGCTTGCCGCGGCACATGACGGCAATGCGATCGGCGACATAGTTCACCACGGCGAGATTGTGCGAGATGAACAGGGTTGTCAGGCCCAGCTCCGCCTTCAAATCCTTGAGCAGGTTGAGAATCTGGGCCTGCACCGAAACGTCGAGCGCGGAAACCGGCTCATCGCATATCAACAGTTCCGGCCGTAGCGCCAGGGCGCGAGCGATGCCGATGCGCTGGCGCTGACCGCCGGAGAACTCGTGCGGGTAACGGTTGTAGTGCTCCGGGTTGAGCCCGACGATCTCGAGCAGCTCCTGCACCCGCCCCAGGACCTTGTCCTTCGGCAGCACGCCGTGGATCCGCAGCGGGGCACCCACGATCGAGCCGACCGTGTGCCGCGGGTTGAGGGAGGTGTAGGGGTCCTGGAAGATCATCTGGATCTCGCGGCGCAGCGGCTTGAGCCCGCGCGCGTTGATCTTGGTGATGTCCTGCCCGTCGAACATGATCGAGCCGCCGGTCGGCTCGTAGAGGCGGGTGACCATCCGGCCCGTGGTCGACTTGCCGCAGCCGGACTCGCCGACCAGGCCCAGC
>JAUIBM010000487.1 GCA_030428345.1 Alphaproteobacteria bacterium
AAAATTCAAAATCATTGTGATCCCGCCTGCCGGCGTTTCGCAGACGAAGGCGGGATAATTCAGCATGCTTTTCCTAATATATTGATGAAAAGCGACTGCAAGTCGACCCGAGAATGACGGCGAAGCTTATCAGATTTGGAATCGATGTGTTGCGCTTGCCTGCCGTATACGGAAGGTTTCCGGCAGATCACGAATTGGGGCCCTGGCGTTGCACCCGCTCTTCACCAATGCCAATCTGACCTCGAGATGGGGCTCTGCGGGGCTGGGGAATTTGCTCATGGCGGCAACGATTTGACCGATCCGCTGAACTTTCCGGATTTCTGGCGGGAGCGAATTGGCGCGACGCCGCCGGTCGGCTATCTGCTGCGGTCCGCCTTCGCCGAGCGCTGGATCAGGTTTCACGCATTGCCGGAAGCGAAGCGTTACGCGCAAACGCGAGGCGAGCGCGAAACGATCATCCGGCGCGCCGGCGCGATTGCCGGGCAGGTTCTCGGCAGTGAAGCAGCCTGCTGGCTGGTCGCCAACGAGCACGTCGAGCCCGGCGCCGAAGCTTCCCTGACGCTCTCCCTTGATGGCGGCCACGTGCTGGACCTGGCCTTTGGCTGGCGCGAGGCCGGGGCGCAGCAGGAGGATGGCGAATGGCGCTGCTATGCCCGCCAATGCATCTGGCGTCCGGGGGCGTTTGACCTTCTGCTTGCAAGGATTGCGGACGGTCGCGAGCACGGGCTCCTCTGGGTCGACCGGGACAGCTGCAATGTGTTCGCGCCCTATGACGGCGGCTTCGACGTGATCGCCGGCGATCCGGCCGATGCGCTCGCCTTGGCCGACCGGTTCGGCGATTGGCGCAGCGCGCGCCCGGACGGGTTGTAGCGCGGATTCCGCGCCCGCCCGGCCAGTCAGACGCTGACGCATGGGAAGCTTGCTTGAACCGATCCCCCATTCATGTTCAACTTGGCATGGATCGGCCGCGCATCGGCAGGCCAACCCGGGAGTGCGACAGATGGTTCGAAACCGTTCTTGGATCGCGACGCTTGGCCTTGTGCTCGCCCTGACCGTTGTCTTGGGCAGCGCGCCTCCTCCGGCATCGGCCGCCGAGACCCGTCAATCCGCCAGGGCGATGCTGGTCCTCGACGCCTCGGGCAGCATGTGGGGCAAGATCGGCGGCAGGAGCAAGATCGCCATCGCCCGCGAGGTGGTGGGCGATCTGATGCGCAACTGGGATCCCTCGGTCAGCGTCGGGCTCAGCGCCTACGGGCATCGCCGCAAGGGCGATTGCAGCGATATCGAGCAGCTTGTGCCGATCGGGACTTCTTCGCCCGAGGCGATCGCCCAAATGGTGACCCGGATCAATCCCAGGGGCAAGACGCCTTTGTCGCAATCGGTCAGGCTTGCGGCCGAAGCGCTTCGCTACACGGAGGAGGCCGCCACGGTCATCCTCGTCACCGACGGGTTGGAGACCTGCGACGCCGACCCCTGCGAATTGGCGGCTCTCCTGGAAGAGACGGGCGTCGATTTCACCGCCCATGTGGTCGGCTTCGACATCGCCGAAGCGCAGAGCAGCGGCGTGCGCTGCATCGCCGAGAAGACCGGCGGGCAGTATTTCGCCGCCTCCAACGCCGATGAACTGAAGAGCGCGCTCGCCACGGCGGTAAAGGAGACCGCCGCCTCCGGCCGCGATCGGGTTCGCCTGGCGCTGGCCGAGGGTGGACCGCTGCTCGAAGGCGAGTATGGCGATGCGGAGTTCAGCTTCTTCGCGCTCGACGACGCAGGGCAGGCCTCGCCAGCGACGGCAGCCCACAATTACGGACATGTCGGATTTCTGGACGTGCCAGCGGGCAAATATCTGGCGAGGGTTGAATTCGGCACCGTCACCGCCGAGCAGACCCTGGAGGTGCTGAACGAGCGCGCGGAGCACGTCATAGTCCTCGATGCCGCCATCATTCGCCTCAACGCGCTGTTCAGCAAGGAAACGAAGGCCGACAGGAACAATTTGGCATGGGAGGTCCTTGCCGCGTCCGACGCAAGGCGCGTGACCTATGACCATGGCCAGCAGGTGACGTTCGTCCTGTCGCCGGGCGACTATCGCGTCACCGCCGCCGTCAGCGGCGTGAGGAAGGCGATCGATCTGCAATTGGCAGCGGGCGACATCATCGAGCGGGAGGTGGACTTGCGCGGCGGCACGCTGGCGTTTCGCCCGGTGCTCAGCGCCAGGGGGGAGCCTGCGCCGGGATATTTTCACTGGCAGGCCTTCTCGCTTGCGCAGGACGGAAAGTCGCGCGGCGAGCGCCTCGATTATTCCAACCAGAATTCCGGCCAATTCGTGCTCCCCGCCGGACGCAATCTCCTGGTCTTCGAGGCCTACGCCATCAAGCGCGAACTGGTGCTGGATATCGTCGCCGAGCAGACCGTCAACCTCGATCTCGACCTTAACGGCGCGCTTCTGAACTACGAGTTCGTCGATGCGGACGGCAAGCGGCTGCCCGGCTATCCGACATGGAACCTGTTCCGTGCCGGCGCGGAATCCGACCCCGCCAACCGCCTGACCTATGATCACAAATCAGCGGGCTCGATCATCGTTCCGGCCGGCGAACCGCTGGTCCTGACGCTGGAAGCGGACGGCAGGAACCAGTCATGGCCGATCGACTCCAAGCCGGGCGAGACGCGCGATGTCCGCTTCGAGGTCGGTCGGTAGAAGCCGCGCCCGTCCGGAGCGGAATCGCCCGCGATATTCTTCGGTGCGGCGGCTGGCAGGCCCGCTCGCGCCGCCATGATCGCATTTCCCGCAAATTGCGCAGGCCGTTGCCCATTCGTCTCCTTTCGCGTCGCTTTTGGCTGTTTCGCCAAGTACTGCGCCCACGATAATGGCCCGATTGCTGCACCCCGGCGACCCAAGAGAGGATAATTCCATGAGCATTGACGAGGCAGGTCCGGCA
The DNA here is from genome assembly GCA_030428345.1 of Alphaproteobacteria bacterium. GTDB lineage: Bacteria > Pseudomonadota > Alphaproteobacteria > Rhizobiales > Rhizobiaceae > BOKV01. The sequence goes on from JAUIBM010000487.1 coordinate 2,934, forward strand.
CGACGCAGCAGGCATGGCGGGCGCGCCGGCAATCGTCGGGGCAAGGGGGCGGCGATCGACCAGTTGCCCTGGTCTTTGCCCGTCAATCCGGACCGGCCGACGGAGCCTCTGCCGCAGGAGGGCGTCCTCGCCATCCATGACGGCGCGATGCGCATTCTGGAGGAAATCGGCATCGTCATCCTGAACCCGGAAGCCCTGGCGATCTTCAGGGCGGCCGGCGCGTCGGTGGATGGCGAAACCGTCCGCATGGGCCGCGACATGGTGATGGAATTCGTGCGCAAGGCGCCG
>JAUIBM010000488.1 GCA_030428345.1 Alphaproteobacteria bacterium
CTCGCGGATGAGGGTTTCGCGGGCGGGCAGACGGTCTGGGATCCGGATAGGCATCGGGCATGCTCCAACAAGAAACCGGCCCGCGAAACCCGCTGCCGGTCCGTCTGGATTGCGTTTGCATGCACCCATCGGCCCTTTAGCGAGTTGTTTAACGTGGCTGCAAGCCGGCCGGCCAAATCACCACGCCGGCAAAATAGGCGCGAGCAGGCGTCGATGCAAGAGGCGATGCACTACAAGGCTTGCAAGGCCGCGGCGGCCTCCGGCATGCGGGCAAGCGAGCGGTCGATGCGTTCGCGCCAGGCCGGCCCCTTGTCGCGAGCAGTCGAGAACGCAAGCGCCAGATCGTCCGGCCTGTCCCGCGCCAGGGTTTCGATCAGGATTTGGGCCTGCCTGCGGTCCTTGCGTGATTTCAAAGCGTCGGGTCCACCCTGCCGGCGGTCGGCGACGATGAGCTTGTGAATGGCGAAGCGCTCGGGACGCGGCGCCTGCGCAAGAACGCCGCTGCGGTATGGTATGGCGATGTCGATCGGTTCGGCGATCAGATAGTTGAGGAAATGCAGCGACTGCGCATAGACGCCCAGCGCGGCGAGAGGACGCAGATCCTCTTCGGCGGAAAAGCTCGGCGTCAGGAATTCGACCATGAGTTCGTTGCGGGTCTGCTTCCAGCGCCAGGTCCTGCCCTCGCCCAGCGAAGGGACCGGCGCGAAGGAAAATTCGGACAAGACCTGCTGCAACCGCGGATCCTCGTCATCGGACAAAGCCAGCGACAACCGTTCGAAACTGGCGATGTCCATGTCATTGGTCGAGGCTGCTTCATCCATGCCGAGGCGTATGCCGAGTTCACCTTCATAAAGGCGGAAGGCCAGCGTTCCGACGATCGTGCCGCCGAGGCGAAACACGCCCGCGGCGGCAAGCGCCGAAACCAGGCTTGCGGTGGTGGCCTCGACGCTGACGAAGCCCTCCGCCCGCAGGATGCGGATCAGTCTGGCGCGCTCGCGCTGGCTGTGCTCCCGCTCCTGCTTCAACGCCGCAGCCTTGGCCAGACGGCTTCTCAACGCCTCGCTGTCTTCGCCGATATAGCGTTTGCGAACCTGCGAGCCGACCCGGTAGCTGTCATACCAGTATTTGCGGCCATTGCGCTCGACAAGGCCTGGCGTGCCGCGAAGCGAGGACACGGCTTCATCCTTCAACGAACGCAGCAGGTCATGATAGGCCGCATGGGCGATGGCGGTATGGTAAGGAGCCATGTTCAACAATAATTCCTTTTGTTGAACATATGTTCGTGTTCAACAAAAAACAAGATTGTTGAACACGGGCGCTCGCGGCGCCTCAGGCGCCGCGCTGGCGCGCCAGGAAGGCGAGCCGCTCGAACAAATGCACGTCCTGCTCGTTCTTCAGCAACGCGCCATGCAGCCTGGGCAGCATGTTCTTCGCATCGCCGCGCAGATCGGCCGGCTCTATGTCCTCGGCCACCAGCAGGCGGATCCAGTCGAGCGCCTCGGAGGTGGAGGGCTTCTTCTTCAGACCCTGCGTCTCGCGCAGTTCGTAGAACTGCGTCAGCGCGGCGCGCACCAGATTGGCCTTGATGCCCGGATAATGGACGTCGACGATCTGCGCCAGCGTCTCCATGTCGGGAAAGCGGATATAGTGGAAGAAGCAGCGCCGCAGAAAGGCGTCGGGCAGTTCCTTCTCGTTGTTGGAAGTGATGATGACGATCGGCCGGCGCACCGCGCGGATCGTCTCATTGGTCTCGTAGACGTGGAACTCCATGCGATCGAGTTCCTGCAGCAGATCGTTGGGAAACTCGATATCCGCCTTGTCGATCTCGTCGATCAGCAGAACGACGCGGTCCTGGGAGGCGAAGGCCTCCCACAATTTGCCGCGCCGGATATAGTTGGCGACATCCTGCACGCGCTCGTCGCCGAGTTGGGAATCGCGCAGGCGACTCACCGCATCATATTCATAAAGGCCCTGGATCGCCTTGGTGGTGGATTTGACATGCCATTCGATCAGCCTCAGCCCCAGCGATTCGGCCACCTGGCGGGCGAGTTCGGTCTTGCCGGTGCCGGGCTCCCCCTTGACGAGGAGCGGGCGCTCCAGGGCGATCGCCGCATTGACGGCGACAGTCAGATCGTCGGCCGCGACATAGGATTTGGTACCGGTAAAGCGCATGATCACTCCGCGAACAGCATGGGTCGGCGGACCATAGACGGCCAGTGGCGGAGTCTCAACCGCCCGGCACGCCAAGTCGGTGTGCAGGAAAACGGGGGGCGCGGCGAAGACGGGAAATGGCGGATTTGGTCGGAGTGGCAGGATTCGAACCTGCGACCCCCTCGTCCCGAACGAGGTGCGCTACCAGACTGCGCCACACTCCGCACCGTTAGTGAGCAAGGCTTCTGGCCGATTTTGCGCCTCCGGTCAAGGCCTCAGAATCGGAACAAACGGAATACGGTGGGAGTGACGGGACCGAAAAGTCCCACGAAAATTACCACAGGACCAGAATACCTTTTCTTCGGAAAAATGATGACGATACGGTTGACTGACCGCTCTAGTTGTCCTATATTTAGGACATAGACGGAAGGGGATTGGCCCCGCCGGAGAATGGGCAAGGAGGCCCTGGAAAATGGCAAAGACCTACAACATCCGTATCGAAGCAGACCGCGCCGAGCTCGAAGCCAAGGGCTTCAAGTGGGTGACGATCGTTCCGCGCGGCGAGCGCATCGGCACGGTTGTCAGCAAGCACAAGTCCTACGACCTGGCCGAGAAAGCCGCACGCGGCCGCGAGATCGCGATCCGTGACGTCCTCGAAACCACGGGATTCGTTGCGTGAGCAGCAAGCTTCTGAAGGATGCTGGTGAGGCCCTATACGGGTCTCGTTGGCAATCCGATCTGGCGCGAGACCTCGGGGTTTCGGACCGGACAATCCGGCGCTGGGCATCCGGCGCCGATGACCTGCCTTCTGGCGTGGCAATGGATCTTTGGCGCATCTGCATGGAGCGCACGGCCGACCTGGATGCAGTGATAGAACGCCTGAAGGTGGCGAGCGCGCCAGGCTGACCGGATGCTCCGTCGACCATCCTGATAACAACATCGACACCGTGCTTGCCTGAAAACAAAAAAACCGCCCGGTTTCCCGGACGGGCCACAGCCCCGCAGAGCCGCTATCGAGACAGGCCGGCGGGCACTGGTCGAATTCACCCGTCCGGGCGGCGGAAT
>JAUIBM010000489.1 GCA_030428345.1 Alphaproteobacteria bacterium
GCAAGTCACGGCAGCGAGCGCGATTGCCCCCGCCGACAATAGGTTCCGCATCGTAAAGTCCTCCCGGTCGGTGCTGGGCCGTATGAGAGGCTCGTTCTCCCGGCCGCCTGTTTACGCTTCGCTGGCGCAATTATTTGGTGCCCGGCCGGTCGCGCCGGCCGATCACCCGACCGCATATTTAGAAGCCTCGTGATGTTCCGTGCACTTATTTCTTCTAATGCGAGCCTTAAGCCTTGCTTAATGCTGTGTCCGTGAGCCTGCGCCATTCCTCCTCGCACCGGCGCAACTCCTGGCAGACATATTCGTAGAGAAGTCTGGCCGGGCGGGAGAGCGTGCTTTGCGCCGGATGGGTCATCTCGAGGTCGACGGTCAGCACCGGGGCGGCGATGGGATTGACCGTGATGCGGTCGTTCGCAAGCTCCTTGAGGCCGATCCAGAACGGCAGAATTCCGGACCAGTCGGACTGGCTGAGGAATTCGAGGCCGGCGGAGAGACTGTCGATGATGATGCGCCTTTCGATGGCGATCTCGCCGCTTCGAATGGCGCCTTCGATCCGTGGCCGCAGGCTGTTGGCGGCGGAGGGCACGAACAATCTCAGCGGAGGAGAGTTGTCGAGCCGGACCGGCTTCATCTGGACGAGGCCGCGACGGGCACCCGACAGCAGCGCAACCGGATAGCGGCCGATATGCACGGCAGACACTCCCGGCCGGGGGCGAACGAACTGACCGACATAGAAGTCGAGAGCGCCGGTCGATGTCGAGGTCACGAGGGAGTCGGCCGTGCCGCTGGCGATCTCGATGTCGACGCGCGGGAACTCGCGCGTGTAGCGGGCGAGGGCGGCCGGCAATATCGCCTTGGCGAGCCCCGGTGCGAAGCCCGCGCAGATGGTGCCGCTCACGCCGGCCTTGAAGTCCTCGAGTTCGATCTCCGCCTCTGAGACGGCTTTGAGCACGACGAGGCATCGTTCATAGAGCCGGCGGCCGGCATCCGTCGGGATGACGCCGCGGCGGGTCCGCTTGAACAGGCTCGTTCCAAGGCGCAATTCCAGCGCGCTCATCTGCTGGCTGACCCCCGGCGCGGTGCAATTGAGACGAACGGCCGCGGCGCTCAAGGACCCTTCCTCGCAGGCGGCGACGAAATACCGGATTTGCTTCAGATCCATGCCAACCTCGCGCGAGCCTTTACCCAAGGATAGGGGTTGACGCATCTTCGCTAAACGAAACTTACGACACAAGACCCGTGAGGTGGCGCCGATCGCAGGACCTGTTTCAGCCTTAAGGCTCGACGGTGGGGATCGCGGCCTGCCGCAGCGCCTGCCTGAGAAGCTGCAAAGGCGCCATGTTCTCGTGTTCGGCGAGCGTGACGAAGCCGATCTGGATCGGGGGCAGTCTCAGCGAGGGCAGATCCAGCACGCACAGTTCGCCGGCGGCGATATGGGTGTCGAGAAGCATGCGCGGAATGCAGGTGAGCACTTCCATTTCCCGAGTCAGGATCACCAATGCGGCCGGATCGGCCGCGATCTCCATCATCGGCTGGGGGCAGGCGACGCCGTGATTTCGCAGTTCGGCCTCCAGCGCGACCCGGTTGTTGGAATCGGCGGGCGGCAACACCCAGTCCCAGTCCGCCAGTTGCGCGACCTCGATCTCTTGCCGCCCGGCGAGTGGGTGACGGATAGAGCAGGCCAGCACCAGTTCGGTGCGGATCAGCGGATCGTGCCGCAGCACCGGGATCATCTTTTGCGGAATCTGGTCCCAGTCGATGCGTCCGACATAGCAATCGAGTTCGCCATCCCACAGCAATTGCAGCATTTCCCCCACGATGCCCGTGCTCAGCTTGAAGCGCATCCGCGCATTCTGGGCGGCGAGCAGGCTCACGGCGGTGGGGAGCATCTGGAAGACCAGCGCCGGATTGACGCCGAGCCGCAGGATGGGCGAGGAATCCGCGCCGAGTTCGGCGAGCAGGTGATCCATCGAGGCGAGGCCCGAACTCGCCCGCTGCAGCGCCAACCGTCCGGCGGCGGTCAGGGCGACGCCGCGTACAGAGCGTTCCACCAGGGGCGCTCCGAGGGCGTATTCGAGGTCCTTGACCATTTGCGAGACGGCCGGTTGCGTTCGGTTGAGGATCGCGCCGACCGCTCTCAGGGAACGGTGTTCGTCGATGAGCTTGAGAAGGCGCAGGTGGCGCAGTCGCAATCCGTCGAGACGCTGGGGTGAGTGAGACATCAAAGAAACTTATCACATGGAAGGATATTTCGACTATTTCTTTTGTCTGTTTCGGGGCTAGGTCAGAGTTGAGGATTCGATGCGTGCGCGGCGGCGAAGACGGCCGCGCGGCGGGAGGGGAGTTCATGCGGCGCATATTCGTGATTCCATGGCCGAACATGGAACCGGGAGGAAACCGGTCCGGGCGGGGCGCCGGCCGCGGCCGGCTCCAGTCAGGCCGTGCCGAGCGCCTTCCTGGTCAGCAAATGGTGCGATTCCTTCTGTCACATCCGCATGGGCATGCGGCAAACCCATTCAGTAATCGCGGAAAAGCAAGATGTTCCAGCCGCTCAAAGGCATACGCGTAGTCGATCTCAGCCAGGTCCTGGCAGGCCCGTTCGCGACTTATCAGCTGGCCCTGATGGGCGCCGAGGTCATCAAGATCGAGAAGCCCGGCGAGGGCGACTGGACGCGCACCGGCGGTTTGCTGCCCAATTTGGCGGAACGCCGGATGGCGCTGGGATTCCTGTCGCAGAACGCGGCCAAGAAGTCCGTGGCGCTCAACCTGAAAACGCCGCAAGGGCTGGAAATCGCCCGAAAGCTGGTCGCGACGGCGGATGTGTTCGTCGAAAACTTCAAGCCCGGCGTGGCCGAGCGTCTGGGACTGGGTTTTGCGGATGTCCGCGAGATCCGGAAGGACATCGTCTATTGCTCGATCTCGGCCTTTGGGCAGAACGGTCCGCTCAGCGCGCGTCCCGCCTATGACCATGTGATCCAGGGAATGTGCGGCATCATGCTCACCACGGGCAAGCCGGGCGACGGACCGACCAAGGTGGGCGCGCCCTATGTCGACTTCGCAACCGGCATGAACGCGGCAATGGCCGTTCTCGCCGGCCTGATGGAGGTCAAGCGCACCGGCGTCGCGGTTCAGGTGGACGTCGCGATGCTGGACACGGCGCTGATGCTGATGGCGTCGCTGATGACGCAGCACCTGTCGGCAGGCTGGATGCCGCAA
>JAUIBM010000009.1 GCA_030428345.1 Alphaproteobacteria bacterium
ATCGAGGAGTTCGCGTTCCGGCCGCTGCATGGCGTGCGGGTCCTCAGGGGCAGGCACGCCGAGCTGCTGAGCGCCGAACCGTCGATGGATTTCGTCAAGGCCGTCCTGACCGACGCGACGCCGGTCATCGACGGCATGAAGCGGTTGCGGGCGGTATTTCCCAATGCCTGCGACCTGACCTATGAGCGGGACGAGCGCGCGCCGGAAATCAAGTCGCTGGATGCGCCCGCCGCCGGCCTGGACGATCCGGCCGATGTCGTCGCCGGTTTCCTGGAATTTGTCCGGGATGAAGGCCTGTCGGAACGTGAGGCGAATGTCGTCGCCGCCGCGCTGCACGACATCCGGCAGGGGGAGGACGCGGCATGAGGCCGGTACGTCTCACCATGCAGGCATTCGGCCCCTATGCCGGCTGCGAGATCATCGATTTTGGGGAGGCGGTGCAGGCCGGGCTGTTCGGCATCTATGGCCAGACCGGCTCGGGCAAGTCGACCATCTTCAGCGCCATGACCTTCGCGCTGTTCGGCGAGCCGGCGAAGGAAGACCAGCACGCCGCCTCGGTGCGATCCGACCACGCCGAGGCGGGCATTCCCACGCAGGTCGAGTTCGTCTTCGACATCGCCGAGCGCCGCTATGTCGTGCTGCGCCGGCCGGAGCAGATGCGCCTCAAGCAGCGCGGCGAAGGCGAGACGCGGAACCCGCATGAAGCCTTCCTGTTCGACGCGACCGGCCTGGAACCCGGCGATATCGACGAGGAGCGCCGCGGCAAGATCCTGGCCGAAAAGAAGGTGGGCGTCGTCGACGAGGCCATCCGGGACCTGCTGGGCTATGGCAAGGAGCAGTTCCGCCAGATCGTGCTGCTGCCGCAGGGCCGCTTCGAGAAATTCCTTGCCGCCAAGACGAAGGAGCGGCTCGACATCCTGCGGGACCTGTTCGACGTTTCCCTCTACCGGACATTGGCGGCGAAGCTGAAGGCCGATGCCGAGGCGGCCGAACGCCATGTGAAGCAGGAGCGGGAGGTCTGCGCCCGGCGTCTGGCCGCCGAGGGGTTTGAAAGCACCGATGCGCTGGCGAGTGGCATCGAGGCGGCCGAGGCGCGCCACGCGGCGCTGCTGGAGGAGGAAAGGGCGGCGAGAATCGCGCTTGCCGCGGCGCGGGAAGCGCTGCAGCAGGCGAAGGCGCTGGAGGGGCAGTTCATCGCCGCCGACACCGCGCGCGAGGCGCTGTCCGGGCTTCAGGCCGGCAAGGATGCGGTCGAGGCGCTCGCCAACCGCGTCGCTCGGGCCGAACGGGCGCGCTCCCTCCGCGACGTGGAGGAAGGCCTGGCGCAGGCCGCGGCGGATGTTCGCAAGGCCGAGGAGGCCCTGGCGCAGGCTCAGGCAAGGGCCGGGAGAGCCGAGCGCGAGGCGCTTGCCGCGGATGAGGCCCTGCAGTTGGAAAACGCCCGTGTGGGGGAAATCGACGACTTGCGCCGCCAGTTGGATGCGCTCGAACGGCACGGGCAGACGCTGCGGGAGGCTGCCGCCGTTTCGCAGGAGCTGGAGAACGCCCTTTCGGCGGAGCGCGGCGCGGGCGAAACACTCGCCAGCGCCTCCGAGCGCCTGAACGCGCTCAACGACGCCCTGCGCAAGAAATCGGAAGCGCTGAAGCAGGCGCGCCAGGCGGAGACGCGCCGGCACGACTTCAACGCGCGGCTCTCGCTGCTCGTCGCCGAGCTTGGCGCGGCGGAACAGTTCGAGAAGGTCAGCGCGGCGGTTGAGGGCGCAAGGCTCGAGGCGGACAAGCTCGCCGCCGTGCGTGCGAAGGCGGCCGGCCTCCTGCACGAGACGCGCGCTCGCTTCGAGGCGGCAGAGCGCAACCTTTCGGCGGCGCAGGCGCTGCATCTGGCTGGCAAGCTCGAACCCGGCGCGCCCTGTCCGGTTTGCGGATCGAGCGAGCATCCCTCTCCCGCGACCGGCGCGGTCGAGCATGCCGGCCGCGACCAGGCCTTTCGCGAGGCGAGGGAAGGATTGCAGAAGGCCGAAGCCCTGGCGCGCGCCGCGGGCGAGAAACTGGCGGGCGCGCAGGGCATTCTTGCCGAGCGCCAGGACCGGCTTGCCGGTCTTGTCGTCCCCGCGGAGACCGCCGCCGCTCTCAAGCACAGGGTGGAGGCGGGGCGTCAGGCGATCGCCGCCCTTGGACCGCAGGTCGATCTGGCGGAGGCCGAAGCGGCGATCGAGACCCTGGAAGGCGGGATCGCCGCGGCCGAAGGCGAGCGCGAGCGGCTGCGCGAGGAACATGCCGGGCTGCAGCACCAGACTGCCGCCAGGAAGGCGCAGCTCGACGCCATGCTCTCGCCCGTGCCGGCGCAATTGCGCGCGGCCGACGCCCTGGCCGCCGCGCAGCAGCAGGCGGCGCGCGCCTTGGAAATGCGCCAGCAGGCCAAGGCGGCCACCGAGAACGCCGCGACCCGCGCCCGCGAGGCGGCCCTGGAAGCCCGCAAGGATCTGGAAGCGGCAAGCGGCACGCTGGCGGCCGGCCGCGAGCGCCATGGCAAGGCCACGGAACTGTTCGGCTCGCGGCTGGCTGAGGCCGGTCTTGCGCAGGAGGAGTACGGCGCGCTCAAGCCGGCGATCGAGACCATCGAGGCCGATCGCGAGCGAATCGAAGCGCACCGCCGGGCGCTGGCAAGCGCGGAGGACGCCGCGCGAATCGCGGAAGAGGCAATCCGCGACAGGACCCGCCCGCACCTGCCGGAAATCGAGGCGCGCACCGGTGCGGCGGAGGAATTGCTCGATCAGGCCACGGAACAGCGCGCCGGCGCCGGTCATCGCCTCGACCATCTGTCGAAACTGCGCGATGACCTGGCCGCGACCATGCGCCGGCTGGAGGAGGCGGAGGCCGAGTCCGGGCCCTTGCGCGGCCTCGCCGCGTTGCTGAACGGCGAGAATGCGCAGAAGCTCAATCTGGAGACCTATGCGATCGGCGCCATGTTCGACCATGTGCTCGCCGCTGCAAATCTGCGGCTGGGGCCCATGACGGCCAATCGCTACCGGCTGGAAAGGGAGCTGGAGGGTGTCGGGCGCGGACAGCGCGGTCTGGGCATCCAGGTCTTCGACGTGTTCACCGGCAAGGCGCGGCCGACCGCGACCCTTTCAGGCGGCGAGACCTTCATCGCCGCGCTGTCGCTTGCGCTCGGACTGGCCGATGTGGTGGAAAGCGCCAGCGGCAAGGTTCGCCTCGACACCATCTTCATCGACGAGGGGTTTGGCAGCCTGGATACCGAGAACGGCTCGGGCACGCTCGACCAGGTCCTGCAGGTGCTGAATTCGCTGGTCAGCCGCAACCGGGCCGTCGGCCTCATATCGCATGTGCCGCTGGTGCAGGAGGCGATTCCCAACGGCTTTTATGTGCGCAAGCACCTCGCCGGCAGCACTGTCGAGGCGAGGGGGCTGCTGTAGGGAAGGTGGGGGCGAAGCACGTCGCCCAAATGGGCGATGTTTGCGCCGGCATTCACCGGTCGGCTCTCATATTCGTGGATTGCGATGGAGAAGGTTCAGCGGGCGGCTTGGATCGCTGGACGCCCTTGTGGAGCGGGTGGTAGCGTGCGCGGCTTTCCACTTTGACGGGAGGCATTCCTTTCATCCAATTCACGAGAGAGTCTGTAGCGATGTCGAAACTGTCAATCGTCAGAAGGTCGGTCAGGAAATTGAGCCTTGCGAGCGTCGCCGTATTGGCCGGCGCATGGGCTTTGCCCGCCTCGGCCCAAGATGGCGCGCCAGAACGCAATTGGTCCGGAATGTATGTAGGAGGGCTCGTCGGATATGTCAGGCAGCGCGCGGACGTTGATGCAGCGTTTGCGAACCAGGATTTCTCAAGCCGCTTCGACGGCGGATCGGAGACGGACTTCGGCGGAATGCTCGGCGGACGTGTCGGTTACAACTTTCAGTCCGGACGGGGTGTCCTTGGGATCGCGGTCGAGGCGAACTCGCTCTTCGGTGAATCCGCATCGACCAAATTGGACGGTTACAGCTTCTGCAATGGGGATTGCGTGAGTGCTTCCGAAAGCAATTATGCGATTACTGGCAGGCTCGACGGACTCGCGTCTTTCCCGATCAGCCTTGGTTTTGTCACCAGGTCGAATGAACTCGTTTATGTACGCGGCGGCTACGCGCTTGCTTCGATCGAGTTCGAGAATGACGTATTCCCGAACGAAGAATCCGGCAACCGGGTCGTGGGTGGTTATAACGTTGGCGTGGGATTCTCCAAATTCGCCACCGAAAACATTTCCGTGTTTCTTGAGGGAAATTACTACCGGTTCGACGACATCGAGAACCGTTTAACTCGGGAGAATTTTACCAATTCGACAAGTATGACGCCAAGCCTGATGTCTGTGAGCGTCGGAATAAACATACACTTCTAGATTTGAGCCAAAGGCTGCGGCTTGTACGCAACGAGCAAATCGCCACGCGCGGTTTGAATTCGTCCGGCGGCAACAACTGCAATCAAGGGGATAGGATGGTGCTGTGAGAGAGGATTGAACTCTCGACCTCTCCCTTACCAAGGGAGTGCTCTACCACTGAGCTACCACAGCGAAAGGCCCGTCCGCAAAAGCGGTCGCGACGGCGTGGCTTTTGCCATATGGACCGGCCGAGCGCAAGCGGGCATTCGGCGCGGCGATTTCGTCCATCCGGGCGGCCGTGCCGCTGGCATGTGCGAAACATGGTGATTGCCGCGTCCGCGCCCTGCTTTCGCCCGGTTCCCTGTTAAGACAGGATGGCGGACATGCGAGGCGGCATGAACGGGCGAGAAGACGGTGGGACGACGATGGGCGGTCGCAAGGACAAGGACGGCAAGAAGCCTGCCGGGCGCGAGGCGCGCCTCGGCGAAGCATTGCGCGCCAATCTGGTGCGCCGCAAGCAACCGGCCGACGAGGCGCGAGACAATCCGGCCGAGCGGGCAATGCTGCGCCGTTCCGACCGGCTGAAGCCCAGGCTGACCGGGCAGGATTCGGGCGGGCCGCGGACGGACGGCGATCACGAAGGACCGGACGAACCGGCGGATTGAGTTGGCGGATCGAGCCTTTCGGACGGGCTCTGGCGCGTGCGAGGGCGGTCAACTTGCCGCAGCGCACGCCATGCGTTAGACGGTGCCGCCATGTCAGGCGGCGCTTTTTGAAGATGTTTGGGACCTTGCGAAGGTCCGGGGGATGGTTCGATGGACAAGATTGTGGTGACCGGCGGCGGAACGCTCAACGGGGTCATCCCCATTTCCGGCGCCAAGAACGCCGCCCTGCCGCTGATGATCAGTTCGCTGCTGACGGCCGACCCCCTGGTGCTGGAAAACGTGCCGCACCTGGCCGACACCGAATCGCTGATCCGCATCCTCACCAATCACGGCGTCGGATATCAGGTCGAGGGCAAGCGCAAGGGCCAGAATGGCGGCGAGGGCCGCACGATCCACTTCACCGCCGGAGAGATCGTCGACACCACCGCGCCCTATGAACTGGTTTCCAAGATGCGCGCCTCCTTCTGGGTCATCGGCCCGCTGCTGGCGCGCATGCACGAAGCCCGCGTCTCCCTGCCCGGCGGTTGCGCCATCGGCACGCGCCCGGTCGATCTGTTTCTGGAAAGCCTGACGGCGCTCGGCGCGAAGTTGGATGTTGAGGCCGGCTATGTGGTGGCGACCGCCCCCGGCGGATTGAAGGGCGCGGGCTACCGCTTCCCCAAGGTGTCGGTCGGCGCCACCCATGTGGCGATGATGGCGGCAAGCCTGGCCCGCGGCCAGACCGTGCTGGAAAACGCGGCGCGCGAACCGGAGATCGTCGATCTTGCCCGCTGCCTGATCGCCATGGGGGCGCGGATTTCCGGCGCCGGCACCAGCACGATCGTCATCGACGGCGTCGAGGCGCTGCATGGCGCGCGCCATCGCGTCCTGCCCGACCGCATCGAGACCGGCACCTACGCCATGGCCGTGGCGATGACCGGCGGCGATGTGCTGCTGGAGGGCGCACAGCCCGACCTGCTGCAGGCCGCGCTCGACATCCTGGTGGAGGCGGGCGTCGAGATCGAGCCGACCAATGAAGGCATCAGGGTGCGCCGGAACGGCTCCGGCCTGCGCCCGGTCAATGTCTCGACCGCGCCGTTCCCCGGATTTCCGACCGATCTTCAGGCCCAACTGATGGCGCTGATGACCCGCGCCGAGGGCGATTCGCGCATCACCGAGACGATTTTTGAAAACCGCTTCATGCATGTCCAGGAACTGGCGCGGCTCGGCGCGCGGATTTCGCTGGAGGGACAGTCGGCGATTGTCCACGGCGTCGGCCATCTGACGGGCGCCCCGGTGATGGCGACCGATCTGCGCGCTTCGGTGTCGCTGGTGATCGCGGGCCTAGTCGCCCAGGGCGAGACGACGGTCAACCGCGTCTATCACCTCGATCGCGGTTTCGAGCGGCTGGAAGAGAAGCTGAGGAATTGCGGCGCCCGCATCCAGCGCGTCGCGGCATAGGACGCAAATCCGCGCGCGGTTGCGCTTGCATCGGAAACTCAATAACAGTCAGGCATGAGCGGACCGCTGGCACGCCTGCCGACGTTTGATTGTGGCAAACGGGAAATGCGATGACGGGCCGCCTGAAGCTGATCGCCATGGACGATGAGGATCTGCCGATCCTTTCCGCCTATTGTCAGGACGCAGTGCTGAGAGTTTCCGACATTTCCTTCCTGCCGAAGGAGAGGCGCTTCGTGCTGGCGATGAACCGGTTCGTCTGGGAGCAGGTGGAGCCGGGAAAGCGCACCAATTATCGCCGCTGCCGCTCCATCCTGCATTTCGAGCGGGTTGAGCAGGTGCGCTCGCGCAGCCTCAACCGGAAGGATCCCGACCTGGTGCTCGAATTGCTGGCGATCACCTTCACCCCCAGGCAGGCTCCGGCCGGGACCATCGAACTCGCTTTTTCCGGCGGCGCGACGCTGCAGCTCGACGTCGAATGCGTCGAGGCGCAATTGACCGACATGGCCGCGATGTGGGAAACGGTCAGCCGTCCCGTACATCGCGACATTTCCTGAAATAAAGCGGAGCTTGCGCCATGGCGATCCGCCTTTCCTCGCGCGATCCTGATTTCGAGAGCCGCTTCGCCGGCCTGCTCGCCCTCAAGCGCGAGGTCGCGGAGGATGTTGATGCGGGGGTGCGCGCCATCCTGTCCGATGTCCGCGCCAGGGGCGACGCCGCGCTGCTGGAATACACCGCCCGTTTCGACCGGCTGGAATTGACGCCCGCCACGCTGCGCGTCACCGCGCAGGAGATCGAGGAGGCGAAGGGTTCCTGCGACAGCGCCACGCTGGAGGCGCTCGCCCTGGCGCGCGACCGCATCCGCTCGCATCACGAACGCCAGATGCCGCGCGACGACCGCTATGTCGACGCGCTGGGCGTCGAACTGGGCTCGCGCTGGACGGCGATCGAATCGGTCGGGCTGTATGTTCCGGGCGGTACGGCCAGCTATCCGAGCTCCGTGCTGATGAACGCCGTGCCGGCGATTGTCGCAGGCGTGGGGCGCATTGTCATGGTGGTGCCCTCGCCGCAGGGCGCGCTCAATCCGCTGGTGCTCGCCGCCGCCCATCTCGCAGGGGTTTCGGAGATCTACCGCGTCGGCGGCGCGCAGGCGATCGCCGCGCTTGCCTTTGGCACCGCGACCATCGCGCCCGTGGCCAAGATCGTCGGTCCCGGCAATGCCTGGGTCGCGGCGGCCAAGCGGCAGGTCTTCGGCACCGTCGGCATCGACATGATCGCCGGCCCCTCCGAAGTGCTGGTCGTCGCAGACGCCGACAACGACCCCGACTGGATCGCCGCCGATCTTCTGGCCCAGGCCGAGCACGACGCTTCGGCGCAATCCATCCTGATGACGGATTCGCCGCAACTGGCCGATGCAGTCGCTACGGCCGTGGACCGGCAGCTCGCCACCTTGCCGCGCGGCGACGTCGCCGGCGCCAGCTGGCGCGACAATGGCGCGATCATCCTGGTGGAGGACCTGATGCAGGCCGCCCCGCTGGCCAATCGCATCGCCGCCGAGCATCTGGAGATCGCCACCGACGATCCCGAGGCGTTCCTCGCCCTGGTGCGCAATGCAGGTGCGGTATTCCTGGGCCGGTACACGCCGGAGGTCATCGGCGACTATGTCGGCGGCTCCAACCATGTCCTGCCCACGGCGCGCTCGGCGCGCTTTTCCTCCGGCCTGTCCGTGCTTGACTATGTCAAACGAACCTCCATTCTGCGCTTGGGGTCCGATCAGCTCGCGGCGCTTGGCCCGGCAGCCATCGCGCTGGCCCGCGCGGAGGGCCTGGACGGGCATGGCCGTTCGGTGTCGATCCGGATGAACCGGCCGTCGTGACGATCCTCAGGCGCCCGGGGGAGCGCGACCGTGTCCGATAGTTCGACCAACCGCCTCATCGACATCGTGCTCGACGACAAGTCGATCGGGCGCGCCACGCCCGATATCGAGCACGAACGGGCCGTCGCGATCTTCGATCTGGTCGAGGAGAACAGCTTCGCTCCGGTCGGCGACGCGGGCGAGGGGCCGTACCGGCTGTCGCTGTCGGTTGCCGAATCCCGCCTGGTCTTCGAGATCACGCGCGAGAATGGCGAGCCTGTCGTCGTGCATGTCCTGTCGCTGTCGCCGTTCAAGCGCGTCATCAAGGACTATTTCATGATTTGCGAAAGCTATTACGAGGCGATCCGCACGGCCTCGCCCAGCCATATCGAGGCGATCGACATGGGCCGGCGCGGATTGCACAATGAGGGCTCGCAAACGCTCAAGGATCGCCTGGCCGGCAAGGTCGATGTCGATTTCGACACGGCCCGCCGCCTCTTCACCCTCATATGCGTCCTGCACTGGCGAGGTTGACGCGTGGCCGGCTTCACCAGCGGGGATGAGGCGCCGGCGCGTCCGGGCTCCGTGCTGTTCGTGTGCGCCATGAACGCGATCCGCTCGCCGATGGCCGAGCACCTGACGCGTTCGCTCTACGGCAACCGCATCTATGCGCGCTCGGCCGGCGTCAATGCGGGCGGCGACCCCGACGCCTTCGCCGTCTCAGTCATGGCCGAGCGCGGCATCGACATTTCCGGCCACATGCCCCAGACGCTGGATGAATTGGCGGACGGGTTCTTCGACCTCATCGTCACGCTTTCTCCCGAGGCCCATCACCGCGCATTGCAACTCGGACGGGCCCAGGCCGTTGAAGTGGAATACTGGCCGTCGATGGATCCATCCACCGTTGCGGGCAAGCGTGAGCAGGTCCTGGACGCCTATCGGCAGACCCGCGACAGGCTCGAAGAGCGCATTCGCAAGCGGTTTGGGTGAGCCGGACGTTAATGGCGCTTGTGCCGAGGCGGGTGGCGGGATAGTTTCCCGCGACTTTTGCGACCGAAAGAGGAAGAATGGCAAAGGAAGAAGTACTGGAATTTCCGGGGACGGTGAGTGAACTTCTCCCCAACGCGACGTTCCGCGTGAAACTTGAAAACGACCACGAGATCATCGCCCACACCGCCGGGCGCATGCGCAAGAACCGCATTCGCGTTCTGGCGGGCGACAAGGTGCTGGTTGAAATGACGCCCTACGACCTGACCAAGGGCCGCATCACCTACCGCTTCAAATAGCTCTCACCGCTGGCGGGATATCTGGGCTCATGACGACAAGGCCGAAACTCGTTCTGGCTTCCGGCTCGCCTCGCCGCCTGCAATTGTTGCAGCAGGTGGGTGTGGAGCCGGAATCGCTTTCGCCCGTGAACGCCGACGAAACCCCGCACAAGGGCGAGGCGCCGCGCAGCCTCGCCAAGCGGCTGGCCAGGGACAAGGCCGAGCTGGCGCAGGCCAATGCCGAGCGCTCCGATGAGATGCGGGGCAGTCTCATACTCGCGGCCGACACGGTCGTGGCCCTTGGTCGGCGGATACTGCCCAAGGCGGAGATGCTCGACCAGGCCTCGACCTGCCTGCGCCTCCTGTCGGGGCGATCGCACCGCGTCTATACCGGGCTCGCGCTGGTGACGCCCAAGGGCGAAATCCGCCAGCGCCTGGTCGAATCGCGCCTGCGCTTCAAGCGGCTCTCCAATGACGAGATGGAGGCCTATCTGGCTTCCGGCGAATGGCGGGGCAAGGCTGGCGGCTACGCCATCCAGGGCCTTGCAAGCGCCTTCGTGGTCAAGCTTACCGGCTCCTATACCAATGTTGTGGGCCTGCCGCTCTACGAGACGGTCTCCATGCTGGTCGGCGAGGGCTATCCCGTGCACTACAACTGGCTGACGCGGGCGTGAGCCCGGACGATACAGGCAAGGTCGCGCCGCTGCGCAAGCCGGTGCCGTGCCCCAATTGCGGCCAGCCTTCCTCCCGCGCCGATTATCCGTTCTGTTCGCGCCGTTGCGCCGATGTCGACCTCAATCGCTGGCTTTCGGGCAGCTATGCGATTCCCGCTTCGCCGGGCGGGGAGGGCGAGGAGGACGGCGAGTGAGAAATCCCTGCTTCTTTCGCTTCCCGCGCACTGGACAGCCCGGCGCACACCGCCTATAACGCCGCTCGCTCGGTTCGGCTTCACGACCCGCAGCGCAGGCGCCCAGGTAGCTCAGTTGGTAGAGCAGCGGATTGAAAATCCGCGTGTCGGTGGTTCGAATCCGCCCCTGGGCACCATCCAGTTCTCCAAAGACATCCGCACAAGAGCGACGATCCCTGAAAAACAGGGGTGCTGGCATTTCGCCTCGCCTGATCCGGTGGGAGCCCTACGACGTGTGCACGCTCTGCGGCCCGGGCATGTCGGATCCGGTCCGCCATGGCATCGTCAGCGCGATTCGCCGGGCGCGCCGCCCCATCGCCAGTCTTCGACCTCCGGCAAGTCGTCGCCATGGTCGCGAATCCAGTCGCGGTGCAGTTCCAGCTTTCCGACCATGAGCGCTCGCAGCCGCTCTGCCTCCTGGGTCGGTTCCGGCAAGGACTCGATCGCCTTCAGCACCAAGCTGAACCGGTCGATGCCGTTCATGACGGCCATGTCGAACGGTGTCGTCGTGGTGCCTTCCTCGCCATAGCCAAATACCTGCAGCCGCGTATGGCAGGAGCGGCGAAACATCAGGTTCCGGATCAAGGACCGGTATCCGTGAAAGGCGAACAGGATCGGCGACTGCGTTCCGAAAATCGTGTCGAAGGCTTCATCATCGAGCCCGTCCGGATGCTCGTCGGGCGGCGCGAGCGCCATCAGGTTCACCGCGTTGACCACCCGCAGCTTCAACCCCGGCAGATTCTGGCGCAGCAGGTCCGCTGCCGCCAGGACCTCGGTCGTGGGCACGTCGCCGGCGCAGGCCAGCACCACGTCCGGCCGTTCGCCGCGGTCCGTGCCGGCCCATCGCCACACGTCCACTCCCCTGGCGCAGTGTTCGCGCGCTTGCTCAGGGTCCAGCCACTGCAATTCCGGCTGCTTGCCTGCAACGATCACGTTCACCTTGCTGCGCGAGCGCAGGCACTGCTCGGCCACGACGAGCAGTGTGTTGGCGTCCGGCGGCATGTAGATGCGCATGAAGCCGGGCTTCTTGTTGGCCACGTGGTTGATGAAGCCGGGGTCCTGATGGCTGAAGCCGTTATGGTCCTGCCGCCAGACATGGGAGGTGAGCAGGTAGTTGAGCGAGGCAATCGGCGCGCGCCACGGCACTTCGGCGGCGGTCTTCAGCCACTTCGCATGCTGGTTGAACATGGAGTCGATGATGTGCGTGAATGCTTCATAGCAGGAAAACAGCCCGTGCCGTCCCGTCAGCAGATAGCCCTCCAGCCAACCCTGGCACAGGTTTTCGCTGAGCACCTCCAGCACACGCCCGTCGTGAGCCTGGTGCTCGTCGGTCTGAAGCAGTTCGCCGGTGAAGCAGCGGTCCGTCACCTCGAACAGGGCCGAAAGGCGATTTGACGCCGTCTCGTCGGGCCCGAACACGCGGAAATTGGCGTGATCCTGGTTGAGGGCCATCACGTCTTTGAGATAGCCGCCCAGAACGCGCGTCGCCTCGCATGGCGCCTGGCCCGGCCCGACCAGCTTCACGGCGTGGTCGCGAATATCGGGAAGCCGAAGGTCCTGCAGAAGCAGGCCGCCATTGGCGTGCGGGTTCGCGCTCATGCGGCGCTCGCCCGCCGGTGCAAGGTCAGCCAGTTCGGGGCGAAGTCGCCCGTCACTGTCGAACAGTTCCTGCGGGCGGTAGCTTCCGAGCCATGATTCCAGCAGTTTCATGTGCTCCGGATTGTCCGCAAATCCCTTCAGCGGAACCTGATGCGCCCGCCAGGTTCCTTCGACGGGCAGGCCGTCGACATGCCCCGGGCCGGTCCATCCCTTCGGCGTGCGAAGGATGAGCATGGGCCAGCGCGGGCGGTCGCCATTTCCGTTCTCCCGGGCCGCCTGCTGGATGTGCCGGATCTTCACGATGCACCGGTCCAGCGCCGCGGCCATGTCCACATGGGCCCGGAGCGGGTCATTGCCCGCCACCTCGATCGGTTCGTAGCCATATCCCTGGAACAGGCTGAACAGTTCTTCGCGCGAGATCCGCGCAAGCACGGTCGGATTGGCGATCTTGTAGCCGTTGAGATGCAATATCGGCAGGACGGCCCCGTCCCGGGCCGGGTTCAGGAACTTGTTCGAGTGCCAGCTGGTGGCGAGCGTTCCGGTTTCGGCTTCGCCGTCGCCCACCGCGCACACGGCCAGCAGGTCCGGATTGTCGAACACCGCGCCAAAGGCGTGCACCAGGCTGTAGCCAAGCTCGCCGCCCTCGTGGATCGAGCCCGGCGTCGTGGCGGCGGTATGGCTGGGGATGCCGCCTGGCCAGGAGAACTGCAGGAACAGCCGCCGCAGCCCGTCCTCGTCCTGGCTAACCTGCGGATAGAGCTCGCTGTAGGTGCCTTCGAGATAGGTGTTGGCGAGGATACCCGGCGCGCCGTGGCCCGGCCCGGTTATGAATATCGCGTTCAGATCGAACTCGCGGATCGCGCGGTTCATATGGGCATAGATGAAGTTGAGGCCGGGCGTTGTGCCCCAGTGGCCCAGCAGGCGCGGCTTGACGTGCTCCAGGCTGAGCGGCTGTCTCAGCAGCGGGTTGTCGCGCAGATAGATCTGTCCGACCGACAGATAGTTCGCAGCGCGCCAGCAGGCGTCGATCTTTTGCAGGAGTTCGGGAGCGAGCATGGCTCCGGAATCTATCCGCGAGGGAGCAGGACAGTATTGACGCAAATCAATTCGCGAGAAGGACGCGCCGGGCAGGATGTGGTGGGAGGCGCCGCTGGTACACCTGTCTGCAGGGCAGCCCCCGGGAGGCCTGCGATGAAATTGTCCTTTCACGGAGCGGCTGGCGGCGTAACCGGCTCATGCCATCTTGTCGAATGCGCCGGCCGGAAACTGCTGATCGATTGTGGCATGTTCCAGGGTGGCCGGGAAAACGAGGAGGAGAACGCCGAGCCCTTCGGCTTCGACCCGCGCGATATCGACTTCCTGTTGCTGACCCACGCGCATCTGGATCATTGCGGCCGCATACCGCTCCTCTACCAGCGCGGCTTCCGCGGCGAGATCATCACGACGCCCCCGACGCGTGAACTGACCCGCCTTGTCCTGCTCGACGCCGCTCGCTTGCAGGAAGAAGAGACCGAACACCGGCAAAGGCATGGTCGCCATCACCATGGCGAAGGGGATGAACTGAAACCGCTATACAGCGTTCTGGATGCGTTGAACTCGTTCGACTGCTTCGGGAGGCAGGCAAGCTACGGCAAGGATCTGGAGGTGGCGCCCGGCATCACGGCGATGTTCGGCGATGCGGGGCACGTGCTGGGCTCGGCCTGGATTCACCTCAGGCTGAAGGAAGGCCGGCATCATGCCTCCGTTCTGTTTTCAGGTGACCTTGGCAATGCCGGCCGGCCCCTGTTGCACGATCCGGTGTCGCCGCCGCACGCCGACCGGCTGGTGATCGAGACCACCTATGGCGACCGGCGCCACAAGGATCTGGAAGGCTCGATTGAGGAGCTCTATGAGGGCATCAATTATGCTGTCCGGCATGGCGGCAACGCCATCGTTCCGACCTTTGCGCTGGACAGGGCGCAGGAAATCCTCTTCTTTCTCAAGCAGGGGGAGCGCGCGGGCAAGCTGCCGCGCGATGTGCCGATCTTCCTCGATTCTCCCATGGCCATAACCGCGACCGAGATCTATCGGCGCCACCCCGACTATTACAAGCCGCAGGTGCGCCACCTCTTCGAGGCAGGCGATGATCCGCTGCAGCCGCGAGGGCTCAAGATTACCCGCGAGACAGCGCAATCCGTCGCGCTCAATTCGATACGAGGTGCGGTCATCCTGGCCGGTTCAGGCATGTGCACCGGCGGGCGGGTGCGCCATCACCTGCGTCACAACATTGCACAGCTTCATTCCAGCATCATCTTTGTCGGCTATGCGGCGGAACATACGCTGGCCCGCCGTATCATCGACGGCGCGCCCTTCGTGCGCATCTTCGGAGAGCAACTGCCGGTCAAGGCGAAAATCTTCACGGTGAACGGTTTTTCCGCCCATGCCGACAGCACGGAACTGCTGAACTGGGAACGCTCGGCAACGCCCGACGAGATATTCCTCGTGCACGGCGAGAAGCCGGCGATGGAGCACTTCGGCATGCAACTGAAGGATGCGGTTGTGCACATGCCGGCGATTCACAGCTCTTTCGAGCTCTAAAGCGCGCCCCCCCGATGACGGGTCAATTCCGCGCCGCAAGGGACGGGCGCCGTTTTGCCGGACAGGGCTCGCGGGACGTTCCCTGATCCAGCGCGGGAACCCCCGTCACAATGACTCAGCTTCGGGTGGAAGCACCCTGGTCCAGGCCGGCGAGCATCTCCGTCACCTCGCCCGCCAAAGCTCCGGAAATGTCGATGGCGTTGGTCGTGTGGGCAACGGTGTTGCAGCTCACGATCCGTGCTGCGCCCGCCGCAACGAGATCGGCATGGGCGTTGCCGGCAAACAGGGCGTGCACGCCAATGCAGACCGGCTTCGCGGCGAATTCATTGCGGATGCCGGCAATCGTCTCGACCATCGACTGGCCGGTGGAAATGATGTCGTCGACGATCACCGGCGTCCTGCCCGACCATTTGTCCAGATCGGGAATGGTGACCTTCACGTTCCGGTCGCCGAGGCGTTCCTTCCTGAGCGCGATGAACGGCGCGCCTGCCCGTCCGGCAATGTCGCTGACCCATTGTCCGCTTTCCTCGTCGGGTCCGATCAATACGGGATCCGCCACATTGGCGCCGATCCACCCGGCGACGGCGGGCGCTGCATGCGCCACCGCGGCGCGCGCGGCATAGACTTCGCCAAGGTGGTGGATGCGGTGCAGGTGTGGGTCGATCGTGACCAGCCAGTCGATCCAGGGAGACAGCGCCCTTGCGAAATGGCGCGCGGTGACCGCCTCTCCGGGGTGGAAAGGCCTGTCCTGGCGCATATAGGCGAGGTACGGCGCCACCAGTCCGAGGCCGGCAGCGCCCAGTTCCCGCGCCGCCGCACAGGCGAAGACCAGGCGCAGAAACTTCCCGTCGGGCCGGTCAAGCGTGCAGACGAAAACCACCTTCCGGCCGGCAATGGACGGGTCGAGCCGCACATAAGTCTCGCCATCGGGGAACTGCCGGGTTTCCATGGTCGAGATGTCCGCGCCGATGCGCGGCGCGAGCAATCGGCACATGTCCTCATTGCCGGGCAGGGGAATCAGGACAACGCTCATGCCGTTTCACCGATTTCGTAGATGGGCGGGTGCGCGATGATGAAGTTGTAGGCGTATTCCAGTTCGCCGGGCGCATCGGCATGCAGTGTGAACAGCGGCTCGCCCCTCTCCACTCTCTGGCCGAGCGCCACATGGAGCTTGATGCCGGCCGGCTTGTCCTCGGGCGCGCCGCAAAGCCTGGCCGCGCGCGACAGCCGGCGGTTGTCGACGCCCAGGATATGGCCGGCTTTCCCTGCCAGCACGTCGCGCGTGTGCCTTGCCTGCGGTGGTGTGCGCATGCCGCCCCGGGCCTCGCAAATGGCCTGGAACTTTGCCCATGCCCGGCCCGATGCGAGGCTGTCGATCGCCACGCGGCTGCCTTCGCCCGCCGCCGCTGCGCCGCCCATTTCCAGCAGCACGCCTGCCAGCGTGACCGCCCGCTGGCGCAGGTCCGCCGGCGCGGATGGCTCATTGCGCAGAACGGCCAGCACATCCATCGCCTCGAGTGCGGGCCCGATTCCGCGGCCGACGGGCTGGCTGCCATCGGTGATGACCACCTGCGCCTTGAGCCCGAGCGCGCTCGCCACCGTGGTGAGGGATCGCGAAAGGCGGCGCGCATCCGCCTGGCTGGCGATCTTGGCGG
>JAUIBM010000490.1 GCA_030428345.1 Alphaproteobacteria bacterium
CGATGATGCCGTGTTCGGCGGGAAGCGCGGCCAGCATCTCCACGGCATGGATCCGCGTCGCTTCGTTCCCGTTCTGCAATTGCAGTACGACATGGTGCACCAGACCGGAATCAACCAGTATTGCGATGATGCGTTCGTGCTCGTCGCCGCGCAACATGGCGACGAACTCAAATATGACATCGACCGCCAGAGACGGACGCATGGCGTGAATCGTCCGTTTCAAGTTTTCCGCGTCGCGATCCTCGGTGAAGCGAACAAGCGCCTGGACCAGCCTGCGGCGATGCTCGGCGTCATCGCGCGTATGATGCTGATTCAGCATCCTGCGCAGGATCAGGAGCAGCATCACCACCAGTGAAAGCACGACCAACACGATGGATGTGATCCAAATCCAGGACAGCATGTCAGTATCGCACTGACAGGCTGAAGCCGAACGTGTCGCGCTCAAGAGTCGGGCGTTCCTCGCGTGAAAACGACCCGTTGATCGTCAGCATGTCGGAAATGTCGAAAGACAGCCCGCCAAATATCGTCGTGGTTTCGGTCAACGATCCTTCTGCGATCTCAGGCGTGTCGCCATAACCGGCGAACACGCGCAGGCGCTCGCTCACGGTCACGTCGCCGCGCACGACATAGCCGTCGGCGATCGTGCCGATTTCGTCCTGCGCTCGCACCCAGCGCGCCGACAACGCCAGACGTTCGTCGATCAGATAGGCCTGCATCCAAGGTGAGAGGGTCGTAATCCGGGATTCGGCAAATTCGTCAAACCTGGCGTCGAGGTTGAAGAATACCGGCCCCATAGCCTCCTGCCGCTCCAGGAGGCGCAGCGATCCACCGCCGCCGAAAGAATGGAGGGCGAGAAAATCCGCATGCGGCGTGACAGCGGCAAGTGCATAGGCCGTGACGGACTTGCCGAAGGCGCGATCGATGCGTCCCTCGAACTGGAAGTCAGTCTTTCCGTATCGCTCTACCGCCCGCGCGCGGGCCGTCGCCGTCATGTCCGGCGTCATCTTGTAGGAGAGCGCGGCCGCGCTGTCGGTCCATACGCCCCTGCCCTGCGAAAGCTCGCTGAATTCGCTGCCGATATCGACCCGCCACTTGCGAATCGGCGGCGCAGCGAGCCTCTCCTCGATTTCGCGCGCGCCTGGCGTAACCTCCAGCGCCCGGTTGTATTGGGCGCGCGCCGCTTCATCGTCTCCCCGGGCGCGGAAGACATCGCCCAGGCCGACCAGAGCCTCGACGTTTCTTGAATCTTCGGACACGAGTGCGGTGAAAATCTCCCCGGCGCGCGCATCGTCGCCCTCGAGCAGCGAGATTCTGGCGTCGAGCCCTCGCAACTCGGCATTGTCAGGCGCCAGAAGCCGCGCCTCATCGATGAGGCTCCGCGCGCGCTCGATGTCTCCCTGCCAGAAAGCGAGCCGGACCGTTCCCAGCCGCGCATCCAGGTTCTCCCCATCGATCGCCAGCGCGGCGTCAAAGAATTCCGCCGATTGTTCGAATTTCTGCTGGAAGCCCGAAACGAGACCGAGCGCGACGAGAATGTCGACATTGCGCGGCGAGAGCGCCAGCGCCTTGCGATAAACCCGCTCTGCCTCGGCAAAGGAACTCTCTTTGCGCAATCGCATGGCCTTCGCCAGCAACGAGGCGACCGGGTCCCGGCGCGCCTTGACCGGCGTGACCTGCCGAGTTCGCGGCTTCGCGGGGGAAGCCTGCTCTTTTTCTTTCGCCGACAGCGCCGCGCGAAGCGTTGTCAGCAAGTCGGCGACGTCCTGGTTTTCAGCTTGCCTGGCGGCGAGCGGTTCGGCGATCGCGAGCGCCCGGTCAAGATTTCCTTCACGGAACTCAACCAGAGCCACGCCGTATTCTGCGTCCGCATAGTCCGGCGCGATTGCCAAGGCGTCTGTGAAGGATCGCCGCGCCGCCTTGGTGTCGCCACGCCCGAGTTCGACGAAGCCCAACTGCACCAGCGCGTCGGCGTTGTCGGGCTGGAGGGCAAGGGCGCGCGCCAGCAGACCGGCCGCCTCGTCAAGACGCTGCTCGAGCCTGGCCTTCACCCCTTCGGCATAGAGCTCGTCGACCGTCTGCGCCCCGGCATGGCTGGCCCGCAGGACCATCATTGAAACCGATGCAGCGACAGCGACCGCCCTTAGCCAGTTCATCTGGGTCTCGCGCCCCTTCTGGCCAGGAGACGCGAGAGGCGCGCCAACAACTCCTCCGGGATGAACGGTTTCACCAGATAATCGTCCGCGCCCTTCTCAAGCGCCGAGACGATGTCCTTCTCTGTCTTTCGGGCGGTGAGCATGATGACCGGTATTTCGGAATGCTGCGGATCGCTCTTGATCCGGGCCAATACCTCGAAGCCGTCGGTCCTCGGCATCATTGCGTCCAGCACCACCAGATCGGGGCGCTCCGAGCGCACCATCTCAAGTGCTTCCGCCCCGTCCTTGGCCTTGACCACAGCGTAGCCCTTTGCCTGCAATCGGAAATCCATCAACTCAAGCAGCAACGGGTCGTCGTCGCATACCAGTATCTTCGCTTTCGCAGCATCCACTTGACTACTCCGGTCCCCACACATCCGGCTCGCCACGCCCTCCCCAAGGCAGCAGCTCATGCACCAGCAACAAGTCAATCGAGCTCCACGAGCCCAAGATCCGTCCCAGCCCGGCTACGGCCGGGTCAAGCTTTGACCTGTTGTCAAGAAAGCTGATTCGCTTCGGGTTCACAAAGACCTCATTCGTGAAAGAGTAAACAAGTTTGTTCAACGAATTGGAAATATACCCGTCCAGCAAACTGACGGTCTGAGGCGCCGCGGATCGATCGAGCAGCAATTCTCCGCGCTCGGCGCGGACATAGCTTCGGTGGTATTCGGCCTCGATCGGGCCGTTCTCCAGCGCAATCGCCACCGGCAATCCGTGCGTCTGACCCCAGCTCAGCCAACCTTCCGCGATGCGTTCGACCTCGGCGATGTTGGTACGATAGGCCATTACGGCGATGGCCGTAACCTTTCCCGCGACCCGCTCCAGCGCGGCGGCGCCATCCTCGTCTTCCATCATCCAGAACGGCACGACCACGCTCACGGCGCCGTCAAGAATTGAAGACAATTGCTCCACGGCAGACGCCCATTCGTTCCAACTGGCTCGCGGGTCAACTGCATGGTCCGGCCGAAGATATGGCTCGATATCA
>JAUIBM010000491.1 GCA_030428345.1 Alphaproteobacteria bacterium
TGCATGCGCAAGGCGCGCGCACCGCACTCATCATCGGCAATGGCGCCTATTCCTTCGCGCCGCTCGCCAATCCGCGCAACGACGCCAACGATGTCGCCAAGTCGCTGCGCGAGGCAGGGTTTGACGTGCGCCTGGTGCTGGACGCGGACCGCGCCGGGATGATCGAGGCGGCGAAGCAGCTGGGCGCCAGGCTGAAGAAGAATGGCGGCGTCGGGTTGTTCTATTTCGCCGGCCATGGCGTGCAGGTGTCAGGTGAAAACCATCTGCTCGCCATCAGCGATGGCATTTCATCCGCCTCCGATCTCGCCGACAAGGCGGTCAGCGCGGCCGAAGTGGTCGACATCATGTCGGCGGCCGGCAACGACCTCAACATCGTCATCCTCGACGCCTGCCGGGACAATCCGTTGACCGGCGGCACGAGCGGGCTTTCGCGCATCGACTCCAGCGCCAGCCTGTTCGTCTCCTATTCGACTTCGCCCGGCACGGTCGCGCTGGACGGCGAAGGGCGCAACAGCCCCTATGCCAAGCACCTCACCCTGTCGCTGGCGACGCCCAATCTCAACCTGGAAGAGACCTTCAAGCGGACCCTGAAGGGCGTCTATCAGGAGACCCACGGCCAGCAGACGCCCTGGCTGTCCTCGTCCTTCTTCGGCGAATTCGTGTTCCGCGGCGAGGGCTCGCAATCGGCGCGCGAGCCGGCCGGCGCGTCCCGGGCCGGCGGGCAGGAGGCGCAGCGCACCGCCTCCCTGCGCCTGCCGGACGCAGCGGCCGCCGCCCCCCAAATTACCGGCGTCTACCGCGTCAACGGCACCAATCCGGACGGCTCGCGCTACAAGGGCATGGTCGCGCTGGCGCAGGATGGCGAGCGCTACGACGTCACCTGGTGGATCGCAAAGCAGATCTTCCGCGGCATGGGCGAACTCGCCGGGCGCATGCTGGTGGTCGACTGGAACTCGAGCGCGCCGGTGGTCTACACCTTCAAACCCGACAATGTGCTGGATGGCGAATGGGCCGACGGGACCGCATCGGAGCGGCTGGTTCCCTTCGGCCGGTCCGCCGCCGGCGTCGCGCCCCGGCCGGGACGCTACCGCGTGGCGGGGCGCAATCCGGACGGATCGCGCTATTCCGGCACGCTGACGCTGGCGCGCAGCGGCGATGTCTACGAGCTGAAATGGTCGATCGGAAATTCAGCCTATAGTGGGCAGGGAAGGCTGGAAAACGGGCTTCTGGTGGTCGAATGGGGCGGCGCGACGCCGGTCGTCTATGCGCCGGACGGCGAGGGCGGCCTGAGGGGTCTGTGGGACGCGGGAGCAGGCGAGGAAGTGTTGACGCCGCGCGGCTGAGCGGCCCGGCCGGATCGGCGCCGGCGGGTTGGTGCTGGCAAATACGGGCCGATTGTCTATAGTCCGCGACGACTTCATACCCAGGGAGACGGGCATGTCCATCGAATTGAAAATGCTGCTGTTCACGGTTGCGCTGTTTTTCGTGCAGCTCGTCGCGCAGATCGTGGCCGAGCTGATCCAGCACGGCATCGGCTATGCGGTCAGCGCCCGGGACGAGTGGAAGAACCCGACCGGGGTGGCCGGCCGGATCGAACGCTCCTATTTCAACCTGCTGGAAACGCTCGCGCCCTTCGCGGCGCTGGTGATCGTCGTGCAGTTCACCGGAAACGCCAACGCCAATACGGCGCTCGGCGCGCAGCTCTATTTCTGGGGCCGGGTGCTGTATTTCCCCACCTATATCGCCGGCATCCCCTATCTTCGGACGATCATCTGGACGGTCTCGACGGCCGGAATCGCGCTGATCCTCTGGGAAATGCTGAAACTGGCGTTCTGACAAGGTTCTCGAGATGAGCGGCGTTGTAGTGATAACCGGCGCCAGCCGGGGAATTGGCGCGGCATGCGCGCTGCTGGCCGCGCGCGCAGGCCATGCCGTCGCCGTGGGCTATGTGTCGAACGCGGCGGCCGCCCGGCGGGTGGTCGAGGCGATCGCCGCCGAGGGCGGCTCGGCGCGGGCGATTCGCGTCGATGTCGGCAGCGCCGGCGACATCAAGGCGCTGTTCGCGGCGGCCGACGCCATGGGGCCCCTTGTCGGCCTCGTCAACAATGCCGGCATTGTCGGGCCGCGCGCCCGGGTGGACCAGATCGACGCCGGCCGTCTCGAGCGGATGCTGCGGGTCAATGTTACCGGGTCGTTCCTGTGCGCAAGCGAGGCGGTGCGCCGCATGTCGACCCGCCATGGCGGCAAGGGCGGGGCGATCGTCAATCTTTCCTCGGCCGCCGCCAAGATCGGCGCGGGCGGGCAATATGTCGACTACGCCGCCGCCAAGGGGGCCATCGACAGCTTCACGCTCGGCCTTGCGCGCGAGGTGGCGGACGAGGGCATTCGCGTCAATGCGGTGCGGCCGGGCATCATCGACACCGAAATCCACGCATCGGGCGGGGAGCCGGACCGGGTGGCGCAGATGCGCGACGCCGTGCCGATGAAGCGCGAGGGCAGCGCGGAGGAAGTCGCCAATGCGATCGCGTGGCTGCTGTCGGAAAAGGCTTCCTATGTAACAGGCGCCATACTCGACGTCACGGGCGGGCGCTGACCATGAATTCAAGGCAAGGAGCATTGCTATGAGCCAAACCTACGATGTCGTCGTCATCGGCTCCGGCCCCGGCGGTTATGTCTGCGCGATCAAGAGCGCCCAATTGGGGCTGAAGACGGCGATCGTGGAGAAGCGCGAGACGTTGGGAGGCACCTGCCTCAATATCGGCTGCATCCCGTCCAAGGCGCTGCTGCATGCTTCCGAGATGTTCGAGGAAGCGGGACATGGCCTCGCCAAGCTGGGCGTCAAGGTCTCCGCGCCCGAACTCGACCTGCCGACGATGATGGCGCACAAGGACGCGGTGGTTAAGTCGAATGTCGACGGCGTCGCCTTCCTGATGAAGAAGAACAAGGTCGATGTCGTTCGCGGAACGGGGCGGATCGCCGAGGCCGGCAAGGTGGTGGTGACGAATGGCGAGGGCGGCGAATCGACGCTCGAGGCAAAGAACATCGTCATCGCCACGGGTTCCGACGTCGCCGGCATTCCGGGCGTCGAGCTCGACTTCGACGAGAAGGTTATCGTTTCGTCCACCGGCGCGCTCGACCTCGAAAAGGTTCCCGGGCGCCTCGTCGTGG
>JAUIBM010000492.1 GCA_030428345.1 Alphaproteobacteria bacterium
GGCCTCGACCTCGACGGGACGCCTGTCCTCCTCCGATCCCAACCTGCAGAACATTCCGGTTCGCACCGAGGAGGGGCGGAAGATCCGCACCGCCTTCATCGCCGAGAAGGGCCGCAAGCTCATTTCAGCCGACTATTCGCAGATCGAATTGCGGGTGCTCGCCCATATCGCCGACATTCCGCAACTGACCGCCGCCTTCGAGGATGGGCTCGACATCCACGCCATGACCGCGTCGGAAATGTTCGGCGTCCCGGTGGAAGGCATGGACCCGATGGTGCGCCGGCGCGCCAAGGCGATCAATTTCGGCATCATCTACGGGATCTCGGCCTTCGGCCTCGCCAATCAGCTTTCTATCCCGCGCGAGGAGGCGGCGAATTACATCCGCACCTATTTCGAGCGCTTTCCCGGGATCAAGGACTACATGGAGTCGACCAAGGGCTTCGCCCGCGAGCACGGCTATGTCGAGACCATCTTCGGCCGCCGCGCGCATTATCCGGACATCGCCAATTCGAACCCGCAGGTCCGCGCCTTCAACGAGCGCGCCGCGATCAACGCGCCGATCCAAGGCTCGGCGGCCGACATCATCCGCCGCGCCATGGTGCGCATGGACGCCGCCATCGCCGACGCCGGCCTTTCCACCCGCATGCTGCTGCAGGTGCATGACGAACTCATTTTCGAGGCCGACGAGAGCGAGGTCGAGCAATCGCTGAAGCTGGTGGCGCGGATCATGGAGGACGCGCCGCATCCCGCGCTGGAGCTCAAGGTGCCGCTCAAGGTCGACGCCCGCGCAGCCGACAATTGGGAAGCCGCGCACTGAGCCGCGAGGCGCGGTCCGGACAGATCAGATGATCTTCAACCAGCGGAAGACCGCCAGCTCGGCGGCGATGGCGATGACGACCAGGCCGCAGATCGCGGCGAACGCCATCGGGTGACCTTCGCCCGGTATGCCGCCAACATTCATGCCGAGCAATCCGGCGACCAGCGATGCCGGCAGAAACAGCGCCGAGACGATGGACAGCAGCAGGATCTGCCGGTTCATCCGCTCGGCGCGGTTGTCGATGATCTCGTCATGCAGCACCGAACAGCGCTCGCGCGTCACTTCCAGTTCTTCGATGAAGCGCACCACGCGCTCATGCGCGTCATGCAGCTTGGATCGATCGTGCTCGTGCACGAAGCCGACATGCTGGATCAGGAAGCTGGATAGGGCGTCGCGCTGGGGATAGAGAAATCGCCGGAAATCGATGGCGTCGCGCCGCACTTCCGACAATTCGCGCCGATGCATGACTTCCGAGCCGTCGACGGCCTCCAGTTCGAGTTCGTCGATGGTCTCCGACAGTTCATCGACCATGGGTTCGATGGTGTCGACGATGCGAAGCGCGAGGCGCGCCAGGAAATCGCCGGTCGTGTGTGCGCAAAAACCGCGCTCGACCTCACCCAGATAGCCCTGGACGGCGATTGTCGGGCGGCGCCATGCGCTGATGACGCCGCGTCGAGACGACCACATGCGGATCGCGACCAGATCGCTCTCGCCTTCCACCTCCTCCACCGCACGGCCGCGCAGATTGAGCAGGATTCCTTCGTCGTGGGGCACGCAGCGCGGGCGGGTTTCCGGGGCGCTCAGCAGGTCGAGGGCAATCCGGTCGATCACGCCGGCCGCGACCAGCGCCTGAAGCACCGGACTGTCGATGTTGCAGTGGATCCAGACAAAGGGATGCGGGCCATGCCCGGCGGGCGGAGCGCCCCCCGGCGCCAGCGCCTCGATCGCGTCGGACAGATCGATCGACCGCGAGCCGCCCCTGCCGTCGAATCGGTAGGCGATATCGTCCGCCGTCATCTCGAATTCTCCGTCCCGCATCGCGCCGTCAGCCCGGCTGGATCGCGTGCAGCCCGGCGCCATTGTGCTTGAGCCAGGCCTTGTGGCGATCGGTTTCCGGGCACAGGCTGCGCACCAACGCCCAGAATGCAGGGCTGTGGTTCATCTCGCGCAGATGCGCCACCTCATGGGCGGCGAGATAGTCGAGCACCTCGGGCGGGGCCATGACAATGCGCCACGAAAACGACAGCGTCCGCGTCGTGGAGCACGAACCCCATCGGCTGACGGTGTCGGTGATGCGGATGGCGCGCGGCCGCACGCCCAGCGTGGCGGCGTGGCGCAATACCGCCTCGTCCAGCCGGCTGCGTGCCTCGCGCTTGAGGAAGCTGGTCACCTTTCGCCCGATCGTGTGCGACTCGCCCGGCACCAGCAGGGCCGGTTCGCAGGCGAAAAAGCCCGCCTCCACCACGCCGCGCAATCGCTGGGTGCGCACGATGCGGTGATTGACCCCGAGAAAGGGGATCATCGCGCCTGGATCGGCCGCCACGGGTTCCGGCAGCCGGGAAAGGCGCGTGGCGACCCAGTTGCGGTTGCGTTCCAGGAATTGCTCGACCTGCGCCTCGCTCACATGCGGCGGCAGGGTGACGGTCAACGACTTGCCGCCGGGGACGATGCGCAGAGTCAGTCTCGTGGCGCGGGCGTTCTCCACCACCTTGACCGGGAGCACGCGGCCGGCCGCCTCGATCTGGCGATCCTGGCGCCTGGGCTGCGCCTTCCTGTTCAAGACGGAAGAGACCATCGGATTTCGTCCCGGTTCACGGGGGCTTCATAACCGGCGCATGTGGCCATTTGCCGCCAGCCTATCCGATTCTCTCGCGCGGGGAACCGTGTCCCGGCGAGGCGCAAACGAAAACGGGGCCGCAGGGCCCCGTTTTCGTCGCCTTCGCATCCAGCGGCAAACAGCCGGCCGGAATTTCGCGATCAGGCCTGGTCCGCTTGCTGCGGCGGGTTCGGACGATCATTGTTGCGATCACGCGACGACATGAAGCCGTTGAACTCTTCCTGGTCGCGGGCGCGGCGCAAATCGCGCATGTAGTCGTCGAACTCGGCGCGCATCTCGTCGAGCTTGCGACGCTCTTCCTCGATACGGGCCATTTCGGTTTCGCGCCACTCGTCGAAGGCTACATTGCCGGTGCGGCCGTTGTAGCCATGGTGGCGGTGGTGACGATGGCGGGAATGCCTGCCGCCATTGCGGCCCCAGGAACAAGCGGAGAATCGGTCAGTAGCCCGGTTCACATTGTCCTTGAATTCGTCGAGCCGGTCGCCCCAGAGGATATAGGCCAGCATGGCCAGA
>JAUIBM010000493.1 GCA_030428345.1 Alphaproteobacteria bacterium
TCGGTCGAACGCCACCTCGGACACGCCCGCGGCGGTGGCCTTCTCGGCGACGGTTTTGCCGACCTGTTGGGCCGCCTCGATGTTACCACCCTGGGCAATCTTCATCGCGGGGCTGCTCGCGGCCACAAGCGTCTTGCCCGACAGGTCGTCCGGCGTGAGCTCGCCGTCGCGCGCGCGCACCGCGAGGTCGCCGATGGCGCGTGCGAGGCCGCGCACCGACAGCTCGTCGGCGTTGCGGATCCCCGGGACCACGAGGCCGTCCGGGGTCTCCACCGCGATGCCGAGGTTGATCGCACCGCCGTCGATCGCGAAGGCCTTGCCGTCGTCCTCGAGGTTGGGACAGGAGATGTTGACCTCGATGGCGGCGACGCCTTGCACGCTCACCGTGCGGGCGAGATCGGCGAAGGCGTCCGGCGTGCTCGCCGAGATCGACACGACGAGGGGCGGCCGCCACTGCGCGAAGGGCGGGATCACGTCCCGCACGAAGGCCTCGGCGCCCTTCGAGGGGATGCCGATGGAATTGAGCATCGAACCGTTGACTTCGCAGACCCGCGGCGTCGGATTGCCCTGCCTCAGGCCCCGCGTGATGGTCTTCGTCACATGGGCGCCGAGAAGCTCAAGGTCGAAGACTTCGGACAATTCCTCCGAAAAGGTGCCCGATGCGGGCATGATCGGGTTCTTCAGCTTCAGCCCGCCAATGTCGACCGACAGATCTACCATGCGACCGCCTCGGCGACATCGAAGACGGGTCCTTCGCGGCAGACCCTCAGATTGACGATGCCGCCATCGCGCCTGAACGGACGCACGCAGCAATGGCACATGCCGATGCCGCAGGCCATTTGCTGCTCCAGCGCGATCTGGCCGGGAATCGCGAACTTCCCCGCCACCTGCTGAACGATCTTGAGCATGCGATTGGAGCCGCAGGTGTAGAATGCGTCCGCTCCTTCGCGCTCGGCCAATCCCTCCAGGACGGCGCGCAGGTTTTCCGGCGCCGACGACCCTTCCGCGTCGGTCAACGCGACGATTTCCGCGCCCAGCGCCCGGAAATGGTCGATCGAAATCAGGTAGTGCGGATTGCGGGCGCTGCAGATCGCGGTCAGGCGCTTGCCGCGCCTTTGCGCCTCCTGGGCCAGCGGCGCGAGCGTAGCAAGCCCGACGCCGCGCGCCACCAGCACGAGATGACGCGACTGCTCATCGATGCGGAACGGCCGGCCGAGCGGCCCGACGACGCTCAACGCCTCGCCCGGCTCCAGAAGCGCCAGGGCGCGCGTGCCGCGTCCGGTCACCTTGTAGAGGAAGTGCAATTGCTCGAGCTCGGGATAATAGCCGTAAATGCTCATCGGCCGGCGGAGATAGGGATGCTGGCCGCCCAGTTCCGGACACAGCAGGTGAAAGAACTGGCCGGGCTGGCACGATTCCAGCAGTCCAGCGGGGGCGCGCAGGATCAGCTTCCTGTATTCGTCGTTCACCGGTGAATTGGCGAGAACCGCCAGTTCGCTCTCCACAATCCGCATCGACGGCGCGCCGGCCCGCGCCCTCTGCTCAAGCAAGGCGCCCATCAGCCCATCACCAGTCTTGGAAGGAATGTCGAGATGTCGGGAACATAGGTAATGATGGCGAGCACGACGAGATTGGCCAGGATGAAGGGCATCAGGCCGGAAACGATGGTCGTCACCGGCTTGGACAGGGTCGAGGAGGCGACGAAGATGTCGAGCCCGAAGGGCGGCGTGATCATGCCGATCGAAATGTTGAGCGTGACGATCATGCCGAAGTGAACCGGATCGATGCCGAACGCCATGGCGACCGGATACAGCGGCGGTACCAGAATAAGCAGGGCGGAGTTCGGGTCGATGAACATTCCCGCGACGAAGAATGTCAGGTTGACCACCAGCAGGAATATCACCGGCCCGGCATGAACCGCCTCAAGCAGCAGGATGATGGAATCGGGCACGCGCGCCAGCGTGATGAAATAGGAGAGCAGCCCACCCATGGCGAGCAGCACGAAGATGATCGCCGTGGAAATCGCCGCTCGTTCCGTGATCGCGAACAGCTTCCTGAAGTCCAGTTCGCGGTAGACGACCATCTCGACAAAGATCGCGTAGACGACGCTGACGGCGGCGGCCTCCGTGGGCGTGAAGATACCGCTGTAGATGCCGCCCAGGATGATCAGCGGCATGCCGAGCGCCCATCCCGCCGCGCGAAGCGCGACAAGCCTCTGGCGCCAGGTAGATCGCTCACCCCCCTTGATCCCGGAGCGACGCGCCTCGATCGCCACCAGCACGGCGAAGGCCAGTCCCAGGACCACCCCGACGGCAAGGCCGCCGACGAAGAGCCGTGTTACCGAGGTGCCGGTCATCCAGGCGTAGATGATGAAGGTGATCGACGGCGGAATGAGCAGCGCCGTCTCGGCGCTGGCGACGATGAGGCCGAGGCTGAACCTGTCGCTGAAACCGACCGCCCGCATTTCCGGATAGACCATCCGGGCCATTGCCGCGACGGTCGCCGGGGCCGAACCGGAAACCGAGCCGAACGCCATGGAGCCGCCGATCGTGGTGTAGCCCATGCCGCCGTGCGTATGGCCCAGCATCGCCTTGACCAGGCCCGTCAGCCGACCCGCGATCTGGCCAGCGCCCATCAGTTCGGCCGCCAGGATGAAGAAGGGAATCGCCAGCAGCGTCGTGTGGTTGATGCCGCCGACGATCTTCTGCGCGATTACGGGGTCGGGCAGCGAGCCGTAGAAGAACTCCTTGATCATGAGCGTCGGGATGCCCAGCACGAGGAACATCTCGAAGCCGGCCACCAGCAGGACCACCGCAGCGATTATGACGACGGCGAGGAGGATCATTCGGCGGATTCCTGCTGCACGGAGAAGCGGTCGATCACTCCCAGAAAGCTGAGCGCATAGCGCAGCGCCAGCAGCGCGAACCCGATGGTCGGCGCCAGGTAGATCCAGAAGATGGGAAGGTTGAGTGTCGGGCTGGTCTGGCCGGTGCTCATCACGAATTTCGTCATCTGCCAGGACAGCCACACGACATAGACCGAGAAGCAGAAACCCATCGCGTCGATGATCCGGCGAAGCGGCAGGCCGGTGGCTGCCGCGATGCGATCGCGCCATGTGTCTACCCCGACCTGGCGTCCACGCTCGAGCGCCAATCCGAGCGCCAGG
>JAUIBM010000494.1 GCA_030428345.1 Alphaproteobacteria bacterium
CGGGCCGACCGGCAAGGTTGGACATCGTGCCGGCATCGGCCGAGAGGTCCGCCGCGACCGTATCGGTCAGGAGCAGGATGTGCTCTGCGTCCCGCCGGGGCAGCAGCGTATCGAGTGTCGAAGCGAAGGTCGTCAATTCAGAGAAGGCGAGGCGGAAGGACGTGTTCTCTGCATCGAAAATCTCATAAGGCTCATCAGCCGAGCCCACCGCTTCGAGGTATGCGGTAAGGTCCGAGCGCTCGGCATCAGTGAGATCGAGCGATTTCGTCTCGTCGAACCAGTCCACGACAGCAGCGAGGGTCGGCAGCGATCCGTCATGGAAGTATGGCGCGGTGTAGGCCGTCCCAAGCAAGGTCGGCGTGTCGAATGCGCTCGCCCGCGCACCCTCGTAGGCCGGACTGGCGGACCCGATGTCATGCGACTGACGGTCGAGGAAGTTACCGTCCGGCACGTGACAGCTGGCGCAGGAGCGGTCGCCGAGTCCCGCCAATGGCCGATTGAAAATCTCTTCGCCGCGCCGCGCGGCCTCCGGTGCCGCGTCTGTCAGCCAGCCATCCGCAGCCAGCATCGAATTCGGCAGGAAGTCGAACTCCAGCATATAGGCCAGGAGCGCGTCGAGCATGAAGGGCGTGGGTTCGGCGCCGCCGAATTCGTTGACGATCACGTTCCGGGTGAAGTCGCGAAGCGATGCAAACCGACCGTCGCGTCCGTACGGCCCGGTGAAACGCAGGCCGCGCAAGCTCGGGATGTCCAGGGGATCGTCGCGCAGGTCGTTGAAGATCGGGTTGAAGAACGCGCCGTCCACGTCGATTGCGCCGGGCTGATGGCTGGTGCCAGGAATGAACAGACGCTGGTTCACGTCCGAGCGATTGTGACAGGTCGAACAGGCGATCCCGAGGTCGCGCGCCGGGCTGCCGAAGATCTGCGCGCTGTCGAACAGCATGTCGCCGTAAGCGACAAGCGGCAGGTCGGTTTCATCGATGCCCTGCGCCTCGAAATTGAGGACGAGCAGGGGCAGGGGATCCTGGTCGAAGATGTCGGACCCCGGCGGGAGGCTCGGTGGCACCTCGATGTCGCGTCCGCTGAGCAAAGCCGTCTCAGGCAGCGGGCTGAGCTGCTGCCTCGGAGCGAAGTCGTCCACAAGATAGTTCTCCACGAGATAGTCAGAGATCACCGCTCGTGCCGTGACCATCGTTTCGCGGTCTGGTGGTGTGGTGCCTGCTCCGAGAACACCGGCGGACCCTGTGCTACTGTTAAGTTCCAGCCAGGCACGGCCGATCCGGCGTGATGCCTCAGGATCGGCGGCTGCAACGCCGTCAGCGAAGGCGCGGTAGAGCTCGCGCGCGGTTCTCACGGCTTGCTGCGCACTTGCCGGGTCGTCGACGTCCAGTGCGCGGCCCAGCTCTTCCTCGATCCTGAGAGCGATCAACCTCGTCGCGGCGGCGAAGAGGGACTGCCGATCCCGTCGCGCCATTGCATCCAGTAGAGGCCCGTCTTCGATGTCGCTTTTCTCACCCAACCAGGTCAGCGCGTCCGCGGAAAACTCCGAGTTGCGGTAAGGTTCTGACCAGGCGGCTTCGACGTCGTCCCAAGGTAGCGGATCCAGATTTCCGAGAAACAACGTCAGTCGATAGGCTGCCGCGTCCGGAAGCCATGGGGCTTCTTTCGCAGGTGTCGCGATGGCCGGCCCGAACGAGACCATCGCGCCGGTCAAAGAGAAAATCACGAACCCAAGCAGCCTCCGGATCACCATGACCTCCACTACAAAAGTTAGCCATGGCTAATTT
Source organism: Alphaproteobacteria bacterium (assembly GCA_030428345.1). Taxonomy (GTDB): domain Bacteria; phylum Pseudomonadota; class Alphaproteobacteria; order Rhizobiales; family Rhizobiaceae; genus BOKV01. The sequence goes on from JAUIBM010000494.1 coordinate 1,788, forward strand.
ATCTACCCGAAGCAAACAAGTTGTCAATCCTTGTGTCTCAGGGCAGACTTGCGAAATGACCAAGCCGCAATCACAAGTACGCGAGACCTTTGAACCTGTGGAACGCGCGCCGGAGGCGCAGGCGGAAGGCTTTGCGATCGTGCGGCAAGCGCATGAAAGCGAGATGGCAGAGGACTACGTGGAATTGATCGCGGAGCTGATCGAGACCCGCGGAGAGGCCCGGCCGGTCGATATTGCCGAGCGTCTCGGTGTGAAGCCACCGACGGTCACGAAGAACATTTCACGGCTAAGGAGCGCGGGCCTCGTTCGCCGAGAACGCTATCGAGCGGTGTTCCTAACCGATGAAGGGCAGGCATTGGCCGAAAAGTGTCGGCACCGGCACCGGATTGTAGTCGCGTTCCTTCTAAGCCTTGGGATCGATGAGGAGACCGCGGAACGCGATGCGGAAGGAATCGAGCACCATGTGAGCGAAAACACCTTGAACGCATTTGAGCGTGCGTTGCGGAACGCCCAAAGCGGCGGTTAGCCCCCATTCAAGCGTAAAGCACTACCTGCGTCGCGACGTGTCCGGGGCTGCGCCTTCAAATTGCAACATTGGAGCAACTTGCCATCGCCCGAATGCAACACGTCGGAAGTGCCTCCGATGGAAGACCCTAGCCCCAAGGCCTTCAAAGAAGAGATAGTCGCACTAACTTAGCGAAATGCGCGCTATTTCCCTTCAGCCAGTCCATCGCTTCATCGAATGCCAGTGTCCAATTTCGGTGCCCGATCCAATGTTCAGAGCGCATAGACGATGGTCACGACGGTAATCATGACAATCATGAACATGGCGAATGCGCCGAGGGCGAGGGTACGGCCCATGTCCCGGTTCGGCTTCTCCACTTTCAGACGCAGTTCCTCCGCGGTTTCCGGAAACTCGAGCGCCGCCGCATTCGATTTGCGCATGAGTTCGTAGCGGGAAGTCCAACGCCGTTCCTCCGCCGCGTTCCAGCCGTTCAGCACCAGGATGATTGCCACGATGAGAACCATCGACGACGGGACCCAGATTACGTAGCCGCCGATTGTTTCGTCAGCCAGGGCGCGAAGTCGACCACCGTTGGCTGCGATGATTTCTGATCCATAGAGAGGCACCTCTTTGAGCGTTGTCAGGGAGCCCAGAAAGATGTTGGAAACGATCACCACGAACCCTGACATCAGTCGAGCACCGCGCCGCGCTCCTTCAGGCGGATCACGCGGATCGAACAGCATAGCAAAGTACCAAAGCCCGCTAGCGCCATTGACAGATGTGCCAGCGCCTCAACCGCCGCAATACGTTGTGCAAGGGCGTAGATCACCGGGATTTGCCAGACGAAAAGCGCGCCAATCAACAGGGAGG
>JAUIBM010000495.1 GCA_030428345.1 Alphaproteobacteria bacterium
CGCCGCGTGATCGTCGGGCAGGAATACCACAAGACGCCGATGTTCTCCGACAAGATCAGCTTTTCCCAGTTCAACCCGACCTGGACGATCTCCCGCTCCATCGCCGGAAATGAAATCCTGCCGCATCTGCGCAAGGACGCGAACTACCTGAAGCAGAAGGGCTATGTGCTCTACACGAGTTGGGAGCCCGACGCGCCGGCGATGAGCGCCACGCAGATCGACTGGAGTTCGGTCAACAGGAAGAATTTCCCCTATCGCATCGTCCAGCCGGCCGGCCCGGACAATGTTCTGGGGCAGGTCAAGTTTCTCTTCCCCAACCGCTTCAGCGTCTATCTGCACGACACGTCCTCGCGCCAGCTCTTCGCCAAGGAGGATCGCGCCCTGTCGCATGGCTGCATCCGGGTGGACCATGCGATGGAATACGCCAAGCTGCTCTACAACCTCGACAAATCGCTGGCGTCGGACAAGATCGAGGCGATCGTGGCGAGCGATCAGACCACCGACGTGAAGTTTCGCCGTCCGATCCCGATTCACCTGACCTATTTTACCCTGTGGGTGGAGCCCGACGGCACGGTGACCGACCTGGAGGACATCTACAGCCGCGACAAGTCGATGGAATTGTTGCTCTTCGGCGGCGCATAGGCGGGACGGCGCGCAGGGCGCTTGCCCGGTGACGGGCGGCGACGTATGACGGGCGACACCACGAAACCGAGGGAAAATCGTGCCCGCCGAAACGACCAGCGACCTTACCCGCCTCACCTTGCGCCGCCCGGACGACTGGCATCTGCATCTGCGTGACGGCGCGATGCTGAGAGGCGTGGTGGACAGCACCGCCCGCCATTTCGCCCGCGCCATCATCATGCCCAACCTCGTGCCTCCGGTCGTCACCGCGCAGGACGCCAATGCCTACAAGAAGCGGATTCTCGACGCGCTCCCGGCCGGACGCCGTTTCGAGCCTCTGATGACGCTCTATCTGACCGAAGGCACACAGGCAGAAGATGTCGCCGCGGCGCATGACAGCGGCCTCGCGAAGGCAGTGAAGCTCTATCCGGCCGGCGCGACCACCAACAGCCAGAGCGGCGTGCGCGACCTGGAAAAGGTGACCGGCGTGCTTGAGCGCATGGCCGAGATCGGCATGCCGCTTTGCGTGCATGGCGAAGTCACCGACCCGGCGATCGACATTTTCGACCGCGAAGCCGTGTTCATCGAAACCGTTCTGGATCCGCTGAGACGCCGCCTCCCCGAGTTGAGGATCGTCATGGAGCATGTGACGACGCGAAACGGCGTCGACTATGTTCGCGGCGCGCAGCGCAACCTGGCGGCCACCCTGACGGTCCATCACCTCATTATCAACCGAAACGCCATCCTGGCCGGCGGCATAAGGCCGCATTATTATTGCCTGCCGGTCGCCAAGCGCGAGGAGCACCGGCTAGCGTTGCGCGCGGCGGCGGTATCCGGCGATCCACGTTTCTTTCTGGGCACCGATTCCGCCCCCCATGTCGATCCGCTGAAGGAATGCGCCTGCGGCTGCGCCGGCTGCTTTACCGCCGCCAACGCCATGGGCTGTCTGGCGCATGTGTTCGAGCAGGAAGGCGCGCTCGACCGGCTGGAGGCCTTCGTGTCGCTCAACGGCCCCGCCTTCTATGGCCTGCCGGCGAATGAAGAAACCATCACGCTGGTGCGCCGCGAGACGCCGACCAGGTTTCCGGCGAAGCTGGAGACCGGCGATGGCCCGGTGACGCTGTTCGATCCGATGTTCCCGATCCACTGGGATGTCGTGGAGGAGTGAGGCCATGAGCCGCATCGTTTATGTGAACGGCGAATTCGTGCCGGAGGAAGAGGCGAAGATTTCAGTCTTCGACAGGGGATTCCTGTTCGCCGACGGGGTGTATGAGGTCACTTCCGTGCTCGACGGGCGGCTGGTCGACAATGGTGCGCATCTTGCCCGGCTGCAGCGCTCGCTCGACGAATTGCGCATGGCAAGCCCACTGCCGATGGCCGAAATCGAAGCGGCGCAGCTGGAAGTGGTCCGCCGCAACAATCTCGTCGAGGGTGCGCTGTACCTGCAGGTCAGCCGCGGCGCGGCGGATCGCGATTTCGCCTTCCCAAAGGATGCCAAGCCTTCGCTGGTGATGTTCACCCAGGCCAAGAACCTTTCCGCCAATCCGGCCGCGGAAAAAGGATGGTCCGTGATCACCATCGAGGACATTCGCTGGAAGCGGCGCGACATCAAGACCGTGCAGCTGCTCGCCCCCTCGCTGGCGAAGCAGTCGGCGCTCGACGCCGGGGCGGACGACGCCTGGCTGATCGAGGACGGTTACGTGACCGAGGGCACCTCGAACAATGCATGGATCGTCAAGGGCGGGATGCTGATCACCCGGCCGACCTCCAACGCCATCCTGCATGGCATCACCCGGCGCGCGGTGATGCGCCTTGCCGAGGAAGACGGCATCGGGCTGGAAGAGCGGTTCTTCACGGCTGAGGAAGCAAAGGCGGCGGACGAGGCCTTCGTCACCAGCGCCACCAGCTTTGTCATGCCGGTGGTGCGCATCGACGACGCGCAGATCGGCAATGGCAATCCGGGCGCGGTGACGATGCGCCTGCGCGAACTTTATTTCGAGGAAGCCAACGGTAGGAAGGGATAGAGGTCGACTTGAAATCGGATCATCTGCTCACAATATCATTGGGTGGAGCTGATGTGTTTCTGAAATGCTGGAGGTTGTCATGTAGGACAGATTTGTTTGTAGTAGCTTGTAAATTGATCGCAGCAAAGGAGGCCCTTATGCCGGTTCAATTCGCAGCTACCTTGATTGGATCTTATAGTAGATTTAACAAGGTAGCGGCATCCTCGACCTCGGAAGCTCTGCCTTATCGGAGCGAGGGAACGAGAGATGCTACCAGTTCGCGACAAGTCTGATTCTATATTACGCCTCTTCAAAATAGCGGTTCAAGTATTAGAGTTATTATTAGATATATTCTCCTAGTTTTGTCGGCCTCCCTGCTTGCAGGGAGGCCGTTGATTTTAAAAGTAGGCTACGATGGTTGGTCTGATAAACCGACGGGTTCTCATGTGCCGCAACGTTGCGATTAGGTTAAGCTATGTTCCTGTCCGTTTTCGACCTCTACAAGATCGGCATCGGCCCTTCGAGCTCGCACACC
>JAUIBM010000496.1 GCA_030428345.1 Alphaproteobacteria bacterium
CCGGAATCCGGATAGAGAAGCGATTGCTCAAGGTGTTGAAGGCGACCGCCGAACATCTCGACATGACGCTTGGCGACCTCATCGAGGGGATCGCGCTGCACAGCTTCGAGAACAAGCCGCCATTCTCGGCGCGCACCCTGGAGAAGATCGCCCAGCTCAAATCGGTCTACGATCTCGATCTGAGCGCGAGGGACAGTCACAAATTCAGGGAAACGGACGACGGGGAGATCGGGAAATGACGGACACGAGCGAGGTTTCGCCCGTCACCATCGGCTTCGAGGCGCATGAGGTGGACAGCACGTCGTTTCACCACGCCGACCATGTGCGCGTCGCCTTCGACCTGCTGCGCAAATACGATTTTCTCGACGCGGCGGCGATCTATGCGAAGGGCATCAGGGCGATTGCGGCAAAGGCCGGGGCGCCCCGCAAGTTCAACCTGACGATCACCTGCGCCTTCCTGAGCGTGATCGCCGAAAGGCTGGCGGCGCAACCGGTCTGTGATTTCGAGGCCTTCGTTTCGCATAATCCCGATCTCATGTCCCGCAACCTGCTGCTGCGGTGGTACGCCAGCGAAAGGCTCGGCTCGGACATGGCGCGCGAAATCTTCCTGCTGCCGGACGCGGCGACAAAAGCCGCATAGAGCGTCAGGTCAGAGAGGCGGCTTGCCGGCCCGGCGGCCGCTCAGTCCGCCTCGATCTGCGAGCGCTCGTCGCTGAAGCTGGCGAGATCGGCAGCGACGCGGCAGACGAGGCCGCCGGCGTCCCAGTCGAGATCGACCTTGAACCAGCTTGTGCCGGCGAGCCCCGCCCTGATCAGCCTGGTGCCCGCGCCGTGAGACTGCGGCTCTTCTGTCTTTGGCCCGCCGCTCTCGCGCCATTCCAGCACGAACCGCTCTTCCCCGTCTTCCTCGACCGCATCCCACGAAAGGTGCACCGCGCCGTCCTCGCGGCTGAGCGCGCCGTGCTTCACCGCATTGGTTGCCAGTTCATGCAGCAGCAGGGCGAGGGAGAGCGCCGGGCGCGAGGCGATGGCGATTTCCGGGCCCTGCACGTGGAGCCTGCGGGTCAGGTCGTGGTCGAAGATCGAATGGGTCTGCTCGACAATCTCGCCGACCGTCGAGCGGCCGAGCTTGTTTGCGATCACGATGTCATGCGCGCGGGCCAGCGCGCTGGTGCGCTCGGCGATCGCGCGGCGGGCCGTCTCGATGTCGTCGGTCGCGCGCAGCGTCTGGTTGACCACTGCCTGGATCACGGTCAGCTGGTTCTTCAGCCGGTGCCCGATCTCGCGATTGCGCAGCATTTCCAGCTTCTGGGCCTCGACCCGGTCGCTCACGTCCTGGCCCTGGACGAAGACGCCCGCCACAGAGCCGCCGTCCGAGAACAGGGGCTGGAAGATGAAGTCGAGGAACAGACGCTGCGTGCCGCCGGTATCGGGCCGGCGAAGGTCTACCGCGATCTCGCGCCCGACATAGGGCTCGCCCGTGCGGTAGACCGTGTCGAGCAGGTCGACAAGGCCCTGGCCGACGAATTCGGGCGTCGCATCGGCGAACGCCATGCCGACCGGATCGCGCCCGCCGATCAGCCTCACATAGGCCTCGTTGGCGACGATGAAAGTGTGCGCCGGTCCGGCCAGCACCGCCGTGAATCCCGGCGCCTGCTTGAAGATGTCGCGGATGAACTCGCTTTCCGCGCTGAGCGCCTGATTGGCTTCCTGCACCTCAAGGGCGCGTGAAAGCACGCCGGCCTCGGCGATGGTGTCGCGCGCGTCGCGCTCGCGCAGCTTCTGCAGCTCGGAAATGTCGACCGTGTGCTGAAGGACATATTCCAGTTCGCCCTGCTTGTTGTGCAGCGGGGTGTGGGTCGCGCTCCAATAGCGCATGTTGGGCGGATCGTGCGGCAGCGAAGTGTCGTAGGGAATGATGGCGAGATGGTCGCGCCGCTCCTCGCTCAGCACCAGGTCGAGCGAGCGCTTCAGCAGGCGGTAGCTCGCGCTGTCCTCGGGGCTGGGAAAGGCCTCGAAGAGATTGCGGCCGATGATCTGGTCGGCGCTCTGGCGTCCGACGACCGCAAGATAGGCGGCATTGCAACCGACGATGTTCAGCGACCTGTCGAAAATCACATAGGCATTGGGCGATGCGTCGAACAACTGACGCCAATCAAACTCTTCAGCAACCATGTTACGCTACAGCCCGCCCCTCCGAACTTCCTCCGGCTTACGGAGCGAAAAGAATTGGATATCATTGTTCCGGGCCTGAATCCAACGGCTGCGGGCGTAGGCCGATGAAATGTTTCATTTGGCGAGCGAAGCTGCGCCTGTCGATCGTCGCAAGTCGGGCCATTGTACTGGGGGATATGCAACATTGCGGTTGCCTTAGCGTAAAACACAATGTTAAGAATCTGTAATATTGGGACGATTCGTTGGGCGTACGAAATGCAGAATTTCCGTGATATTGCGCAGGTTTACGAGCTTCCCGGAACTTCTGGAGCGTCCTCGGACCCGCTGAGCCCCTTGGTCCATGGCCGCCATCATGCATTCCGGCCGACCACGTCTCAAGTCTGGCGCGTTGGCGTCGTTTCCTGCATTGCCGCTTGCTACGTGCTCGGGGGTGCCCAGCACCGGGCAAACGCCGATCCGTTGTCGGATCTCGTCGTAGACAGCAATTCCGTTGGCGTGCAGATCATCGGCACCAGTGAAATCGACGAAGTCTTTTCATCGCCGCAATACAGCCTCACCAGTCCCGACGGGGCGGTTAATGCGACGGGCTTCCATCTGGAAGTGACCACCGATCCCGCCGCGCCCCAGACGACCGGCGTGGCGAGTGGGCCGGCGGGAGCGAAAGGCACTTCCGCCTATGCGCGCTGCAACGACATGTCCTGGGGCGCGGCCTGCGCCAAGTTCTTCGGCTTCGGCCAGTTTGTCGGGATTCCTGGCGGGGACGGGGCCGATGCGCAAAGCGATCCCAATTCCGTCGTGACGACCAATGACCAGCCGGGTTCGGTGACGGTCAGCGCCACCTCGGGAGCGACGCCGGCATCCTACGAGATCGAGGTCCTGCAGCTTGCCAGCGCGCTGCAGATGACCAGCACGACATTCGCAGCTGACAACACGCCGATCAATGGCGGCGTCGCCTTCGACCTTGTCCTGACCGTCGATGGCGG